>JAIHVJ010000259.1 GCA_022720335.1 Collinsella sp. | reverse complement strand
CGTGGGCGAGTGCGTCGAGGGTTCCGGTAAGGTCGTGTACTCCGATGAGCGCTAACGAGCAGATGGCTGCTAGTGAGGGCCTGGGCTTTGTGCCCTACAACCGTCCGACCGGCACCGATATGGTCGAGCCGCTTAAGATCGGTGTGCTCATCAGCGGTTCGGGTACCAACCTGCAGGCGCTGATCGATCTGATCGCCGCCGGTAAGCTCAACGCCTCGATTGAGCTTGTGGTGTCGAGTCGTCCTTCGGCTAAGGGTTTGCAGCGCGCTGAGCGCGCGGGCATCCAGACGCTCACGCTGTCCAAGGATGTCTATGCCGACCCTATTGCCGCCGACGAGATCATCGCGCACGAGCTGCTCGAGCGCGGCTGCGAGTATGTGGTCATGGCCGGCTACATGCGCATGGTGCACACACCGCTGCTGGCGGCGTTTCCCAACCGCGTGGTCAACTTGCATCCGGCGCTGCTGCCGAGCTTTACCGGTGCCCATGCGATCGACGACGCGTTTGCGCGCGGCGTCAAGGTAACTGGCGTGACCGTGCATTTTGCCAACGAGGTCTACGACAACGGTCCCATCATCGCCCAGCGTGCGCTGGCTGTTGAGGAGGGCTGGGATGTCGACACGCTCGAGGAGCACATCCACGCGATTGAGCATGTGCTGTATCCCGAGGTCGTGCAAATGCTCGCCGACGGCCGCGTCCACGTGCTGGAGAGCGGCAAGGTCGCAATTGACGCGCCTCGCGGCTAGTGGCGCACAGTACAATTTAGCCGAGTAGTCAGGGTGGTCATTGGCGCCAAGGCGCGCGTGGCCACTTTTTGTTTTGGGTAGTCACCTGCGACGTTCTTGAATGACTAGGTGAGAGAGGTGAGCGCATGGCGGATAACGAAGCGCTGTTTACGCCTGAGCTGGTGTTTTTTGATTGGGAGTGTGCGACGCCGGATGAGGTGTTCGCGCGGCTTGAGGGAGAGCTTGCTCCGCGCGGCTACATTGCCGACGGTTGGTTCGACGCCGTTCGCACGCGCGAGGATGCCTATCCCACGGGTCTTGCCATGCCGGCGGCAAACATTGCCATTCCGCATACCGATCCGGGGTTTGTGGCCAAGCCCTATATCGCGGTGGTGAAGCCCGCCGCGCCCGTGACATTTAACGCTATGGCTGGCATGGGCGCTCCGGTGCCGGCGCAGATCGTCATCAATTTGGGTATTGCCGAGCCGGGCGGCCAGGTCGAGGCCCTGCAGGCGCTCATGAACATCTTTATGGACGCCGATGCCGCATCCGACGTGCTCGGCCAGATCACGCCCCAGGGCATGGTCGACGCCATCCGCCGTCACTTCTAAGGTGCCGGCTGCCAGAGCTGTCCCCTTTGCACCAAAATGGTGCAGATTAACCTGTCCCCAATGCACCAAGCGTGCCGCGGGGGCTGCGTTGTGACACAATGGCGTTTGTTCGATTCGTTATGCGAAAGGCCAACTATGGCAAATAAGAAAAAGAACCCCGCACCCGAGCCGACGCCCGAGCAGCAGGCTCGCGCCGCCTCCAGCTCTCGCAAGAAGCAGCGCAAGACCCGCGTGTCCAAGACCGTCAAGATCGTCCTGGTGGTCATCGGCGTGCTGGCAATGCTGCTTTCCGTCTCGGCGATGGCGTGCTCCGGCCTTATGTCGCAGGCCGAGGACACCTCGGGCTACAAGCTGACCGGCGGTGTTGCTGCCACTATCAACGGCACCAACCTCACCGAGGACACCGTGACCAAGCAGATCATGAGCATGCGCACGTCCTACGGCTACACCAAGGACAAGGACTGGGCGCAGTATCTGGTCGACAACGACCTCACGCCCAAGAAGTACCGCAAGCAACTCATCGACTCCTACACGCAGCAGATTCTGCTTCAACAGGCACAGAAGGAGAACGGCGTGACGGTGTCGGACGAGGAGGTTGAGAAGGCTTGGAAGGACGCGTGCAAGAGCGCGGGCGGTGCCAAGGCCTTTAAGAAGACCCTCAAGACCTACGGCTATACCGAGGATACCTACAAGGATTCGCTCAAGGAGAGTCTGGCGCAGCAGAAACTCAAGGATGCCGTCGCGCCCACGAGCAAGCCCAAGGACAGCGAGATCGTCGA
>JAIHVJ010000258.1 GCA_022720335.1 Collinsella sp. | reverse complement strand
TCCTCCTGATTGTTGTTGCGATGGTTGGTGAGTTTCGCGTTTTCATAGGCCGGCCAGCTCACGAGGCTGGTCTCCAAGAGCCGGACCTTCCTGCGATGGGTCACGCCGTCCTTGTCCTTCCGGTCCTCGATGGGAACGAAGCCCACACTGAGCGAATCCAGGGCCCCCTCGTCCAGCAGGGCCACGGCGTCGCGCCCCTGCTGGGTGTCCGCGATGCGCGCGGTGATGTGCAGGCCGTCCTCGCGGTTCTCGCCGGATGTGATGGAGCCGATAAGGGTGTCGTGCTGGTAGTAGAGCTTCGCGGAGTCGAGCCCCTCGAAGACGGTGTCGGGGTCGAAGGTCTCGCGTTCGCCCCACACGTCGATGACGTCGCCGAACGGCACGGCCACGCCCTCGATGGTGCGCCCGTCACCGTCGTCCTCGGAGCGGGCGAGCATTCGCCCCTTGAATCCGATTTCATGCTTCATCGGTGTTTGTTCCTTCCTGTGAGCCTCCGAGCGGGGGCATGTTCTCCCTTGAGCGGGCTTCGTCCACGGTCATCACGCCGGCCTCGATAGCGATCTTGTAGGTCTCCATGCGGGTTTTCGTGTCCGAACGGCGGAACGAGTCCCAGCCGAAATCGATGGTCTGGCCGCGTGGTATCACCATGCTCAGCGCGTCCTTCATCGGCTGCACGTAGGCGTTGAGGGTGAAGTCAGCGAACTGGCTCCATTCCTGTTCCACGTTGCTGTAGGTCAGGCTCGAACCGGATTCGGCGAGCATGAGCTTGGGCGGGATGCCGAACAGTCGGGAAAGCAGGGTGGTGTCGAATTTCTGGGTTTCCAGATACTGCATGTCGGACGGGCTGAGCAGCAACGGCGTGTAGGTCATGCCCCCGCCGATGACCTTGACGCCCTTCATGTTCTTCTCGAACCGTTGCTTGGTGTTGGTGGCGATTTCGTCGTTGATCATCTTGTCCGTGGAGAGGATGCCGGAAGGCTGGGCTGGCTCGTCGAACCACATCGCCTTCGCGTCCCTCGCGTCCATGGCACCGTTGATCTCCGCGCGGCCGGCCTCCACGGGTCCCAGTCCATGCAGTCTGCCGGGAATGCTCACGAACGGCAGGTGAAGGATATCTTCATCGCGGTAGACGTTGCCCATGTACCCGTATTGCTTCCACGGGTTCGCGGGGTCGCCGCTCAGGTCCGTGATGCTCACCAACGAGGCGGGCAGCACGCGCAGACCTTTCACGGTGCCGTCCAGGCCTCTCAATTTCAGCCAGAACGCCTCGCCCCGCACCACCATGTCGCCCACGGTCAGACGGACGAACTCGCTGCGATGACGGTTGGGGTCGGGGCGGGAGATTATCGGCAGTTGGGGCACGATCTCCACGCCATCGCGCAACTGACGAAGGGGCAGCCCCGCGATGCTGGTCTCCAGAATCTGGACGGCGCGAAACACGGTGCTGTAGTGCAGCACGTCGCGGTCGGCCGGGGTACGGGCCGGCGGGGTCGTCAGCGGGCCTTCCGGTCCGGTGGCCGCGCGGTAGGCCGGCGCCATCCGGTTGAGCAGGCGTTCCACGAGATTCATGGCCCCAACCATGCACCGGCGCGGCCGGTTCTGTCCATGACGATGCGGCATCCAGCGGCATTGGGCGGCATCCAGCGGCATGTCGTCAGAAGACCTGGATATCGTCGGCCTCCCATTCGGGCAGGTGCATGTATCCCCAGTAGGCCATCGTCATGGCCTCCAACGCGCTCACGTCGCCGGCCGAACGGTTCCACAGCCATGCGTCGCCGCTCTTGCGTTTCGTGGCCCTGCACACCTGCTCGTCGGCCAGCCTGTCCGAGGCGTGCGTGAGATTATGTTGCTCCAACGCGCTTACGAACGATTGCGGGGCCGTCACCGCATCTGCCGCCCTCATGTCCGACAGCCGGTAGACGCGCTCGAACGTGTGCGGGTCATGGGCATTGGCGAGCACATCGGCCAAGGCGGCGGAGGGGCCGCGCGGGTCGATGCATACCGGTGCCCTGTAGTCGTTTTGGAGGGCCAGCAGTCTCGCGGGCGATTCGCCGGTGCCCGGCAGGTCGTCAACGATCTGCACGAGCGGCGGCCGTCCCCCGCCAACGCCGATGCAGGCGGCTATCAC
>JAIHVJ010000257.1 GCA_022720335.1 Collinsella sp. | reverse complement strand
CGGATCATTACTCATTGGGTACTCATTGGGGACAGGCTTAAATGAGTGGTCGTTGTTTGGCAGTCATTGGGGACGGACTTAAATGAGTGGTCGTTGGGAACGTCCCTATGTGCCGGCAGTTTGGTACGGTCCTTTGATGCCTGATGCTTCTATAGGTGTGGAGTAAAACGACCTACTCTGTCTTTTAGGGCTTTGGTGTTCCGTCCCTTTATGTTTAACAAGGATCGTTGCATGCGCATTTACGCGCATGTCATTGCGTGACATTGCGTGTAACCGCGCAAACATGAGCAAATTATGGCTATATGATGACCGTTAAGCACCTAAATACGCATATACGTGCATATACGCGCGCATTTGTGCGAATATAGAGCTGTCAGAAATGAAAGACTTTTCACGACGCAGGAGGCACATATGGCAGATTCCAAACAGGCTCCGCTCGACGCTGCGGCAGCCGCTAAGGCAGCGTTCGCTTCGGTCCAGGACAAGCCGTTCCCCGATGATATCTTTACGGCCCCCGAGCTTCGTTGGGCTGTGATCGGGTGCGGCGTTATCGCCAACCAGATGGCCCAGTCTCTCGCTCTTGCCGGCCGCAAGCTTGCGGGCGTCGCCAACCGCACGCTGTCCAAGGCTCAAGCTTTTGCTGAGCAGTATGGCATCGAGAAGGTCTATGACACGGTCGAGGACCTCTATGCCGATCCGAACATCGACGCGATCTATATCACCACGCCGCATAACACGCATATCACCTACCTGCGCGCCGCTCTGAGAGCTGGCAAGCACGTGCTCTGCGAGAAGGCCATTACCCTCAACTCTGCCGAGCTCGACGAGGCCCGTGCCATTGCCGACGAGCATAACGTGGTCCTTATGGACGCCACTACGGTGCTCCACATGCCCCTGTATCAAGAGCTGCGCCGCCGCATGGATGCCGGCGAGTTTGGCCGCATGAACCTCGCCCAACTCAACTTTGGCAGCTATAAGGAGTACGGCGATCTGACCAACCGCTTCTATAACCGCAACCTCGCCGGCGGCGCTATGCTTGACATTGGCGTCTATGCGCTTTCCGTTATGCGCCTCTTTATGGCAAGCCAGCCCGCTGAGGTCGTTTCGCTGGGCAACACCTGTGAGACCGGTGTCGACGTTGCGGGCGGCATCGTCTGCCGTAATGCTGAGCAACAGCTGGGTGTTGTGAGCCTTACGCTTCACTCCAAGCAGCCCAAGCGCTCGGTCATCAGCTTTGACAAGTGCTATATCGAGGTCAACGAGTATCCGCGTGCCGATCACGCGACCATCGTGTGGACTGCGGACGGCCACCGCGAGGAGGTCCACGCGGGCACCGAGGCTTACGCCCTTTGCTATGAGATGGCCGATCTTGAGAAGGCCGTTGCCGGCGACGACTCCAAGCGCGAGCTGCTGGAATATGCTTCTGATGTTATGGAGCTTATGACCAAGCTTCGCGCCGACTGGGGAGTCGTGTACCCCGAGGAGGAGTAAACGATGCTAGCGGAAGATAGGCTCAATGCGATTGTGTCGATGGTGCAGCAGGCTGGCTCGGTTACTGTGCCGGAGCTTGCTGAGGCCTTGGGCGTGACGGCGTCCACCATTCGGCGCGACCTGCAGACGCTCGATCGCGCACACCGCATCGCCAAGGTCCACGGCGGAGCGACGAGTCTTGAGCGCGCGCACGTGACGCGCGACCTAACGCTCAACGAGCGCAGCGACCTCCATAACGACGACAAGGAGCGTATCTGCGCCCGTGCGGCGGCGCTTGTGGAGCCCGAGAGCTTTGTATACATCGACTCGGGCTCGACGACGCTCAAGCTCATCGAGCATCTTCCACACCTTGAAGGTGTCACCTATGTGACCGATTCCGTGCTCCATGCTCAGCGCCTCGCTTTGCGCGGCATGCGCACCGTAGTGCTGGGCGGCGAGCTCAAACCCGAGACCGAGGCGCTCGTTGGCCCCGATGCCCTGGCAACCCTAGACCGCTACAACTTCAATTGTGGCTTTTGGGGTTCTAACGGCATAGCCGCCGAGCAGGGCTTCACGGCGCCCGATATCGAGGAGGCGCAGGTCAAGCGCATCTCGATGCGCCATACGGCCAAACGCTTCGTAATCTCGGACGCCAGCAAATTTGGCA
>JAIHVJ010000048.1 GCA_022720335.1 Collinsella sp. | reverse complement strand
CGAGCCCCTGCGCCCCTTTGCCATCGTGCTTTCGGCCGTGGCGGCCATCATCGCCTCGCAGGCGCTCATCACCGGCTCGTTCTCGCTGGTATCCGAGGCCACGCGCCTCAACCTTATGCCGCATCTGCGCATCCACTACCCCAGCGACACCAAGGGCCAGCTCTATATTCCGCTCGTCAACAACATCATGTGGGTCGGCTGCATCTTCATTGTGCTGCTGTTCCAGAACTCCGAGCGCATGGAAAGCGCCTATGGCCTCGCCATCACCGTGACCATGCTCATGACCACGACGCTTTTGACGAGCTATATCGCCGGCATTCTCAAGCACAAGCTGGGCGCCTGCATCTTCGCCCTGCTTTTTGGCGCCATCGAGCTCTGCTTCTTTGCCTCATGCCTCACCATGTTCTTTGACGGCGGCTATGTGATGATCTTCCTGGCCTCGCTGCTGTTTGGCCTTATGTACGTGTGGCGCCGCGGCACCGCCATCGAGCGCACGCAGACGATTCTGCTGCCCGTCTCCAAGTACATCGATCAGCTCAACCGCCTGCGTAACGACGAGACCTACCCCGTGCTCGCCGACAACCTGGTGTTCCTCACCAACAGTCCCGACCCGCTCACGCTCGACCGCGACGTGCTCTATTCCATCTTGGACAAACATCCCAAGCGCGCCAAGGCATACTGGTTCATCAACATGCACGTTACCGATGAGCCCTATACGCATGAGTATTCCGTTGAGACCTTTGGCACGGACTTCTTGTTCCGCGTGCGCTTGGACCTGGGCTTTAAGGTCAACCAGCGCGTTAACGCCTACCTGCGCCAGATCGTTGGCGACTTGATGGCATCGGGTGAGCTGCCGCCGCAGCATCACACCTACTCCATCTACGAGACCCGCGGCAACGTGGGCGACTTCCGTTTTTGCATGCTACGCAAGATGCTTGCCCCCGAAACGGACATCAACCGCAACGACCACCGCGTGATGGCCATCAAGTACGCCGTCCGCCGCGCCTGCGGAAGCCCGGCACGTTGGTACGGCCTAGAGAACTCGGCCATCATCATCGAGTACGTGCCCCTCTTTGCCCGCATGCGTCCGGCAGTCAAGCTTGTACGCACCCAGGTGCCACTCGAAGTTCAGATCGAGGAAGCCGAGGAAATGGAAGTCGACATCTTCTCGGACGACCTGGTCAACGGCAACGAAGCTGGTAGGAATATGAACGTCGATCCCACTGAGCTGCTCGAGAGCGTCGCCGATACGCCCGAGCAGCAACAGCTCGACGGCCTCGAGAGTGAACAACTCAACGACGCCAACTTCTAGCGACGCCGCGAATCGACGACAGCGGCCCTGCACCTCACGAGAGATGCAGGGCCGCTTTGTATCGCGACGGACTTCTCACCTACGAACGACGCGGCTCGGGAACCACGAGCCTATCGGGGCTCGCGCCCTCGGCATCCATCAGGCTCACGTAGCGAATCGACGGATCCCCATACATCGCGTAGTAATAATTGCCCGTGCGCGCGCTAAAGCATCCGGTATAGATAGTCTTCTCGAACTTGCCATCGCCCATCCTGGACGCTCCCTCGATCATCACCACGCCCTCGAGTGAACGGAACATGCGGACGACGTTTTCGGTCTCGCTCTCCTTTTGCGGGTAATTGGCATTGAGGTACGCCGCCTTTACAAAACGGCTCGGCGAATAGCAATCGCCCGGAATGCCGCGCATGCCGGCACCGGCTCCATAGGGCTTGAGCTCGGCGCCACGCCATGTCGCCGTCTGCGGAAAATCGCTTGTGGCGGTGATATAGGTGCGTAGGTTTTCCATATGCCACGGGAAGGTCGGCTGATTGGCAAGGGTGTCGACCGGATCGTCGTATACATGCAGGCCGTCAGTCATCATCTCGACCACGATGCTGCGCTGGCTGTCGCCGATAATCCAATGGAGCAGTGACACGCCCAGCCCCTCTCCGGCAGATTTGGCGACAATCACCGTGTCGCGCAGCGCGGCCTCGACCTCATCGACCGTCGAGAACGTCGCTGCCACCCACAGGGGAAACTCATAGGCCGCGATATTGGTCTTGCCGTCGACAGGGCCCTCGGCATACTCGGCATAACCCGGGAAATTGAGACCCGCCACGGCGAGGCCCGCATCGTTGCCGCAATCGAAGAACATAGGGTAGTTCCTGTAATCGATGCACATGCCGATTACCGCGTGCGCCGCCGACGCATCGTCGATAAACGAATACGGGACGTGGAACCCGCGCGGCATCACGCGAACCTGTTGGCCGTAGTCAAAGCTCCAGTCTAGGTTGCGGCCTAGATACATGTGACCAGAATTATCGGTAAATCGAATGCTCGTACACATAGCGCCTCCTAGCTTTACGTTCCTGCTAAGGTTATTGTCACCAAACAAAAAGGCGCTAAACACAAAAGCCCGGACATGACAACAATGTCACGTCCGGACCAAAAGAGACGAAGTGCGGTGCTTTGGTCCCCTTAGACCAACTTTCCTAGACAGTGGTCAATCATGTGTTGAATCATCTGCGCCTCGAAGCCCACAAAGTCCTGCTTGCGCTCGCGCATCTTGCCGTCGACGATCACGTCATAAGCGACCTTGCACTTGATATAGCGCGTGGACTTGGTGACCTCCTCGTGCGTCAGGCAGCTCTCCTCCATCTTGCTGGCGCCCAGGCCAAACACCAGACGGGGGTTGTAGAGCACGTGGGGCTCGCCGGCATCGTCCAGGTAGACGCAAACCTTCTTGGTAACGCCAATCTGGTTAGCGGCCAAGCAGCCGGCATCGTCGAGCGACTTGATGGTATCGATCAGGTCCTGAGCAACCGACTCGTCCTCGACGGTCGCAACCTCGCAACGCTGGGACAGGATAGCCTCGTCGTGGCAAAGCTCTTTAATCATACGTTCCTCCATAGGGGTCGTTGTAACCGCTTAAGTATACGGTACCCACACATTTTCATGCGAAAAATACCGTCCGTCTGCTACAAAGCGCCGAACATCAACATGCGAGGAACAACAGCGTCGTAAAGGGGCTATAGTGGGTGAGTTCGTGTCAATCGGCCTAAACTCGGGGCCGAGCAAGGAAAGGGTATGCATGGACGAACTATTTCACGTCAGCGAGCGCAAGTCCACAATCGGGACCGAACTCCGCGCTGGACTGACAACATTCCTGGCGATGGCCTACATCATCGCCGTCAACCCCGCGGTGCTCTCGGGCGCTGGCATCGATGCGGGAGCGCTCGCCTGCGCCACCTGCCTGGGCGCCGGCATCATGACCATCTGCATGGGCATCTTCGCCAACCGCCCGCTCGCCTGCGCGTCGGGCTTAGGCGTCAACGCGATGATCGCTGGAATCACCACCACCGTCTGCGGCGGTGACTGGCACGTGGCCATGAGCGTCATCTTCCTCGAGGGTATCGTCATCTTGCTGCTCGTGCTTTGTGGCCTGCGCGAGGCCATCATGGACGCCATCCCGGTTGTCCTGCGTCACGCCATCTCGGTGGGTCTGGGCCTGTTCATCGCCATGATTGGCCTGTGCGATGCCGGCATTATCACCGCTGGCGCCGGTACACTCGTCGGTCTGGGCGACATCACCTCCCCCACCTTCATCGTCGGCATCATCTCCATCCTGGTGACAGTCGCCCTCGCCTGCCGCAACGTCCCCGGCTCGCTGCTCATCGGCATCGTCGTCGCCGTCATCGCCGGTATCCCCCTAGGTGTGACCCATGCTCCGACCGGTATCATCGCCCCGCTCGACTTCTCGAGCATCGGTGGCCCCATCGCCGACGCCGGCGGCGTGCCCGCCATCGTCAAGGTCCTTACCGACCCCGCGCTCCTCGTCATCTCGTTCTCGCTGCTCATGAGTGACTTCTTCGACACCATGGGCACCGCGATGGCCGTGGCCAAGCAGGGCGAGTTCCTCACCGACGACGGCAACGTCGAGAATATCAAGGAGATCCTGATCGTCGACTCCGCCGCCGCTGCTGTGGGCGGTTTCATGGGCGTCTCCTCCATCACCACCTTCGTCGAGTCCACTTCCGGCGCCGCCGACGGTGGCCGCACGGGCCTCACCTCCGTCACCACCGGCGTGCTGTTCATTCTCGCCGCGTTCTTCTCCCCCATCGTCACCATCGTTTCCAGCGCCGCCACCTGCGGTGCTCTGGTCTACGTCGGCTACCTCATGATGAGCGAGGCCTCCGAGATCGACTGGTCCGACGTGTCACAGGGTTTCCCGGCGTTCATGATTGTCGCCGGCGTGCCCTTCACCTACTCCATCTCTGCCGGCATTGGCCTGGGCTTTATCGCCTACGTGATCGTCGCGCTCTTTAAGGGCGAGGCCTCCAAGATCAAGCCGCTCATGTGGATCGCAGCCCTTGCCTTCCTCGTCTACTTCTTCGTAGCGTAACGGCAAAGCTGCCAAAGCAGAACACCAAAGCGCGGAGTCGCATCGAGCGGCTCCGCGCTTTTCTTTTAAGCCCAGGCAACGCACGGATGCGCGATGTATTGCTTCCCAAGTTTTGGACATTTTGCCCTCCAAACGGCACTACCGCCGGCTACATCCTGCAGATATGCTGGGCGTAATCGCATAGGCCCTATGAGGATGGGAGTAACCATGGCCGCCTTGTTCACGACCCCCAAGCGCAATGACAAAACCTCTGGAGCCCATTTTGTCGAGCCCGACGTGCGCCGTCGCACGCTGCTCGCACACGGCAGCTGGCGCCGCGTGACACGCCGCATCGTTGTAGGCGCCGTATGCGCGCTCACGGTAAGTTCGCTGCTCATGCCGAGCGTCTCGCTCGCGGCCGAGTGGGTGGACGTCGGCGGCACCCAATACAACGCCGGCACCGCGGCGGGCGACGCCGCCGGCACCTGGAGCTGGGACGGCGCCGACGACATGAAGCTCAACGGCTATAACGGCGGCGCGATCGAGGCAGCGGGCAAGCTCAACGTGAGCTACGAGGGCAACAACACCGTCACTAACGACAACGGCCGCGGCATCAAGGTTAAGGATGGCGCGAACGAGAACGCCGAGCTTAATATTCAGGGCGACGCGTCCAGCACGCTCAACGTGACATCTTCTCGTGACGCCATCACTTCCGTCGGCAACATCAACATCGACGGCGCTGGCACTGTCAACGCCACGAGCACCGAGCACGATGCCATCGATGCCGGGGGGTAGAGGCAAGCTCTATCAAAGACAATGCGATTTGGGCCGACGGCAACATCGAGATCTCGGGTGGCAGCCAGGTCAAGGCAAGCTCCGAGGAAGACGCCGCCATCGACGGTAAAAACAGCCTCACGGTCACGAACGCTTCCCTCAACGCAAGTGGCGTTGGGTATGGCATCTATGTCTACAAGGGCATCACGCTCGATGGCGCGACCGTGACGGTCCGCGCAAGCTCAGATGGCGGGGAAGCCAGCGCACTCTTCACCGATGAGGACGACATCGTCATCAAGAACGGCTCGACTGTGGATGCGCTCGCAGAAGGCAGGTTCTCGGTTGCAATCTCCACCAGTAATTTCTACTCCGACGAAGCGGGTGGCCATATCTACATCAGCGACTCCGTTGTCAAGGCCATAGCCCGCTATGCCGAGACCGGCGGCGACGGCCCCGACCACTACAGTGGAGACCAAAACGACGAAATCATCCCTGAGTCCGAGGGCCTGAACATCGGCATCTTCGCGCAGACCGAGAAGGGCATCACGCCCGCGACCATCTCGATCGTCCGCAGCAAGGTCACGGCCGAGGGAGACACGGCGGCTATCTTCGCCCTTGCCATGAGCGCGGACGGCAAGGCGATCGGCACCATCGAAATCAAGGACGCCACCATCCAGACGCCTGCAGGCGGCAAAGTCATTGACTATCGCAACAAGGAAGAGCTCAGCGACGGCATCGTCTACGAGGCGGGGCAGACCATCGGCACGGGCGATGCCACGATTGACTCCCCCTATGACGCCGCTGTCGCCAAGAGCACGGTCATCGTGCCTCCCGAGGAGACCAAGCCCGAGGAAAAGCACGGCAAGACCAAGCCCGAGGGTTCCAAGTCCGAGGGCACGAAGACAACCAAGACCGTTGCAGTTGCAGCCAAGGGAGCCAAGACCGTCGGCAAGCTCGCGGCAACCGGCGACACCTCGAACGCAGCCATCGTGGCAGCCGCCCTTGCGGGAACAGCCGCCATCGCCGCAGGCGCCCTGGCGAGTCGCAAACGCTCGTAAACACTTTTTCGCACAGGACGGGTGGATCGCAGCCCTTGCCTTCCCCGTCTACTTCTTCGTAGCGTAAGGGCAAGGCTGCAAAAGCTGAACAATAAAGCGCGGAGTCGCCATGCGGCCCCGCGCTTTTCTTTTAGCGTTGGTCCCTGCGCCGGCGTGCGGCCTATTTCTCCCCCATTTTGGCCATTTTGCCCTCCAAACGGCACTACCGCCGGCAACATCCAGCAGATACGCTGAACCTAGCCGTATAGGCCCTATGAGAACGGGAGCAACCATGGCAGCCTTGTTCACGACCCCCAAACGCAATGACACTACCGCCGGAACCCATGTTGCCGAACCCGACGTTCGCCGTCGCATAGGACTCGCGCACGGCAGCTGGCGCCGCGTGACGCGCCGCATCGTCGTAGGCGCCGTGTGCGCGCTCACGGTGAGCTCGCTGCTCATGCCGAGCGTCTCGCTCGCGGCGGAATGGGTCAAGGTCGGCGAAACCAAATACAACGCCGGCACTGCGGCGGGCGACGAGACCGGCACCTGGTCGTGGGACGGCGCCGACGACTTGAAGCTCAACAACTATAACGGCGGCGAGATCCAGGCCGCAGGCAAGCTCAACGTGAATTACTCGGGAAACAACATCGTCACTGCCGACTGGATCGAAGGCATCAAGGCTTCTCATGGCAAGAATGAGGACGCCGAGCTCAATATCCAAGGCGACGCGGGCAGCACGCTCAGCGTGACATCTACTGAGGACGCTATCCTCTCCACGGGTAATATCAACATCGACGGAGCCGGATCCGTCAACGCCACGAGCGCTGGGTTTGATGCCATCGACGCCGAGGGCGATCTCGCTATCAAAGGTTCGGGCAACGTCAACGCCACGGGCGTATCGGATGGCATCAGGGCAAACGGCAATATCACGATTGACGACAGCGGGGCCGTCACCGCCAGGGCTACCAAGGACAAGGGTATCGGAACCGACAAGAACCTCACCATCAAGGGTGGCGGCACAGTCGAGGCAAGCTCAGCCGATGGTGAGGCCATTTGGAGCGGCGGCAACATCAATATCTCGGACGGCAGCCAGGTCAAGGCGAGCTCCGAGAAAGACGCCGCCGTCGAGGCCAAGGGCAGCCTCGCAGCCACAAACGCCTCCCTCAACGCAAACGGTGTTGAATATGGCTTCTATGCCCACAAGGGCATCACACTCGATCATGCAAACGTGACAGTCCGCGCAAGTAAAGGCAGATACGGTGACGCCATTGCCCTCTTCACCTACCAAGACGATATCGTCGTCAAGAACGGCTCCACCGTGGACGCGTTTGCGGAAGGCGAGGTTTCGGCTGCATTCTCCACCAGAAACGATCGACCCAACGAGGAGGGTGGCCACATCTACATCAGCGACTCCGTTGTCAAGGCCATAGCCCGCTATGTCGAGAACGGCGACGGCCCCATCCCCTACAGCGAAAACCAAGATGGTGAGACGAGCCCCGAGCCCCAAGGCGAGAACATCGGCATCATCGCCCAGACCAGCGAGGGCGTCACACCCGCAGTCATCTCGATCATCCGCAGCAAGGTAACGGCCGAAGGAGATACAGCGGCAATCTTTGCCCGTGCCATGAGCGCTGACGGCAAGACAATCGGCACCATCAAGATTGAGAACGCCGCCATCCAGACGCCCGAAGGCGGCAAGGTCATTGACTATCGCAAGCTCCGTGACGGCATCTACGAGGCAGGCCAAGCCATCGGCACGGGCGACGCTGTGATCGACTCCCCCTATAACGAAGCTGTCGCCAAGAGCATGGTCATCGCACCTCCCGAGGTAGCCAAGCCGGAAGACCCCAAGCCCGACGAGACCAAGCCCGCAGAAAGCAAGCCCGCGGAGTGCAAGCAGAACCCCAAGCCTGAGGGCTCAAAGCCGACCAAGGCCGTTGCGGCTTCAATCACGAAAGCCAAGACTACCGGCGTGCTCGCGGCAACCGGCGACACCTCGGGTGCGGCCATCGCGGCAACCGTCCTTGCGGGAACAGCCGCTATCGCCGCAGGCACCATGGCGAGCCGCAAGCGCTCTTAGACGCCTCTGCGCACATGGCAGCTCCCGCGAAGGCCCCGAGTCCCAGCACCGTTTAACAACGCCACCGCCGAGCTCCCCTCCGGCGGTGGCGTTTTCCATATGCGTCCGCAGGGTATGCACGAGATTGTCTTTGGTCTAGCCCAACCTGCATGAGCCGGCGTGCGACAATGGGGGCCGTCGATATCACAACGCCGAGAGAAGCCCGTCATGGAAGCGCATCAAAAGCAGATAACCGTTCATGCACAGCATGCCGAAAGCGCACCAGTCATCTATCTTCCCGTGGTTATGGGCGACGGTAATGAAGTCTACGAGCGCTGCCGAGAGCTCGACTGCCCGCCGTTCACCCTTGTCGCCATTGGAGGGCTCGATTGGAATCACGAGCTGAGCCCCTGGGAATGCGACGGAACTATACGAGATGCCGAGCCCTTTGGCGGTCAGGCATCCGGATTTCTCGATGAGCTGTTGAACTGGATAATCCCAGAGGCCGAGTCGTCGCTTCCTCAGCCGCCCACCTGGCGCGGCATTGCCGGCTACTCGCTCGCGGGCCTCTTCGCGCTCTGGTCCCTCTGGCAAACCGACGCCTTTAGCCGTGCCGCAAGCGCATCGGGGTCGTTGTGGTTTCCCGACTTTGTCGATCGCGCCAGCACGGCCCCTTTTGCCGGCAACCCGCAGGCCGTCTATCTGTCACTCGGCAAAAAGGAAACCAAGACGCCCAACCGCATGATGCGACACGTCCTTGAAGACACACGCGCGATGGAAGCGTTGCTCGTCGAGCGCAGCATTCCAACAACACTGGAACTCAACCCCGGCAATCACTTTGCCCAAACCGATCTACGAATGGCGCGTGGCATACGCTGGATACTGACGCATTAAAAATGGTGCCCACGCGCATATACGCATGGGCACCATATCTTGTTTTAGCTGAACGCAGCTGCTACTCAGCAGCCTCCTCAAGCTCGGAGACATCAAACTCAAAGTCGTTACCCGGCAGGATGGCGTTAAGCACAATGCCCACCAGTGAGCCCGCGGCAATGCCGGACAGCGAAATGGTCACGCCGCCCAGCTCCAACACGATGGCGCCGGCGGTGCTGTACGCGATGCCGAGCGAAAGCACGAGCACCAGCGCGGCAACCAGCACGTTGCGGTTGTTCTGGAAATCGACCTGGTTCTCGATGAGGTTGCGGACGCCCACAGCGCTGATCATGCCGTAGAGCACGAGCGACACACCGCCGATCACACACGCCGGCATGGCCGCAATGACAGCCGCGAACTTGGGGCAGAACGAAAGCACGATGGCGCAGCACGCGGCAATGCGAATCACGCGCGGGTCAAACACACGCGTCAGGGCAAGCACGCCGGTGTTCTCGCCATACGTGGTGTTGGCCGGAGCGCCAAAGAGCGAAGCCAGAATCGTGGCGAGTCCATCGCCGAGCAGTGTGCGATGCAAGCCGGGATCGGCGATGTAGTTGCGCTCACAGGTGGAGCCAATAGCGGAGATATCACCGATATGCTCGATCATGGTTGCAAAGGCCAACGGCATGATGGTGATGATAGCCGTCGTGGCAAGGCCACTATCGAACTGCGGGCCAAAGAGCGCAAAGACGGTGTTGTCCCACTCGACGGGCAAACCAACCCAGGGAGCGGCTGCGACGCCAGTAAAGTCGACCTCGCCCAGCGCAGTCGCAACGGCATAGCTCACCGCAACGCCCAGCAGCCGCCAGCACCGGATAGAGCAGACCGGCACAAGCTACGCCCAGGCAGGCGTAGGGCAAAAGCTCGGTCTCGCCGTTGGGCGCGATTGCGGCATAACCGGCAATAAAGGCAAACGATGAGCCCAAAAATGCCGGCACCTTACCGCGCGACAGGAAGTGGAACAGCAGCGTGCCCAAGCCGGCAAACAAAAGCGTTGCCGATACCGAGAGGCCGGTGAGCACGGGCACCAGCACGGTGGCGCCAAACATGGCAAACAGGTGCTGTAGGCCGAGCAGGAACATGCGCGGGCGGCCGAGCGACGATGCGTCGTAGATGGCATCGCTGACGGCGGGCGTCGAGGACTGGGACATGGATGTCCTTTCGAATGGAAGGGCGATCAGGCATATCGGATAACCTGCCCGAACGATACGATCCGAACCATTGTACGCGATACACTATGCCTCGCACGCGCCGCCACCTGCAAACACTAGCGCTATTTCCAAACGCGCTCGGCAATGCGCTTGACCAGCGCGATCTTTGCCCATTGCTCATCCTCGGTCAGCTTGTTGCCAATCTCGCAGCTGGCAAAGCCGCACTGAGGCGACAGATACAGGTTCTCGAGCGGCACGTACTTTGCGGCTTCACGGATGCGCTCGACGATGGCATCCTCGTTCTCGAGCTCTGCCGCCTTGGTGGTTACCAAGCCCAGCACGACCTTCTTGCCCGGGGCAACGTACTTGAGCGGCTCAAAACCGCCGGCGCGCGGCGTATCGAACTCCAGGTAAAATGCATCGACATCCTCGTTTGCGAACAGGTACGGCGCGATGGGGTCATAGCCGCCCTCGAAGGCATAGGTGGAGTGGTAGTTGCCGCGGCACACATGCGTGTTGATGACCAGATCGTCGGGCTTGTCCGCGATGGCGGCATTGTTGAGCGCCACGCCCAGCTCGCTTACCTTTTGCAGGTCGACCGGGCTCATGCCGGTTTTGGCGACAAAATCGGTGTCGCAGTAGATGCCCCAGGTGCAGTCATCAAACTGGATGTTGCGGCAGCCTGCTGCGTACAGGTCGGCGATCACCGTGCGATAAGCGGCTGCGATGGCGTCGGCAAGTTCCTCATCGGTCTTATAGACAGCGCGCAGGCTCTCCTGCTGGCCGTCGCAGCGGTCGAGCGTGACTTCGGAGAACGTCTGGATCGGCGCCGGAATGGTTTGCCGCGCGACCTGGCCCTCCCCCTCGAGCGCCTTGACAAATTTAAAGTGCTCGACGAACGGATGGTTCTCGCCGCTAATGGGACCGGTTACCACGGCGGTGTCGGCTGTGGTCTCCTCGTCGTGGAACATATAGCCCGTACGCGAGGTACGGCGTTCAATGCCGTTGAGCCCCCACATAAAGTCGAGGTGCCAGTAACTGCGGCGAAACTCGCCATCGGTAATCACCTGCAGGCCAGCGGACTTTTGCTTGTCCACCAGGTCGCGAATGGCCTCATCCTCGACGGCCTTAAGGCCGGCGGCGTCGAGTGTGCCCGCAGCATAGGCGGCACGGGCGTCCTTTACGGCCTGTGGACGAAGAAAGCTGCCGACGATATCGGCGCGAAACGGCGCGTTCAGCGTGGTTAAAGCACTCATAGATATCTCCCTTTGCATTGGTTGCTTTACTGGGACAAAGTATGAGCGCTCATATAGCCATCGTAAAATATACGTTTATAACAGTTTGATATAGATGCTTCCTATATCAGTTGGGACTGCCATGAAGAGATTTGACCTGTACAGGGCGCAGCAGTCTAAATATGCTGGCGGATCGCGTCGATATAGGCTTGGCCGTAGCGCGTAAGCGTCGTGTTCTTGCGCGTGATGATGCCAATCTCCATGTACTCGTCTACATCAAGCGGAATGGAGATGATGCCGGGGCCGTTGAGCTCGTGACTGATCACGCCCGAGCATACCGTGTAGCCGTTAAGGCCCATAGCCAGGTTGAACAGTGTCGCGCGATCGCGCACGCGGATATTCTTGCGACGCTCAAACGTCGAGGTCAGTTCCTCGGAATAATAAAACGAGTTGTAGCTGCCCTGCTCATAGGACAGGAACGGGTAGTCTTCCAAGTCCTCGAGCGTCACACTCGAGCGACCCGCCAACGGATGGTCGGCACACACAAAGACGTGTGGCGTGGCGCAGAAGAGCCCTTCGAACACGAGCTCGTTGGCCGCCAGCATGCGCTCGATAACCTCGCGATTGTGCTCGGATAAGTACAGGATGCCGAGCTCGCTTTTCATATGCGCGACGTCCTCGATAATCTCGTGAGTCTGCTCCTCGCGCAGGGTAAAGTCGTAGCGCGCGGCATCGAACTCGCGGATCACGTCAACAAACGCGTTAACGGCAAAGGAATAATGCTGGCAGCTCACACTAAAGTGCGGCACCCGCTCGGATGCGCCCTTGTACTTGCCTTCGAGCAGATCGGCCTGGTCAAGCACCTGTCGCGCGTAGCCCAAGAAGGTCTCGCCCTCCTCGGACACAATGACACCCTTGTTGGTGCGCTCAAAGATGTGCACACCCATCTCGTTTTCGAGATCGCGGATCGACGCGGTAATCGAAGGCTGCGACACAAAGAGCCGGCGCGAGGCTTCGGTAATGCTGCCGCATTCGGCAACTTTGACGACATACCTGAGCTGCTGAAGCTTCATAGCGCCCTCCCTAGACGTTCGTGACGTCGAAACCCGTCGTGCTCATCTGACGCATAAACGACGGCATTTCCCCCGTCGCGGCGCAGGAGGCAATCTGATGCAGAGCCCCGGCGACCGCATCGTCTGCCGCAGCGCCGATATGCCAGCGCGCGGCAGCCGTGACAGCCTCGTTGGCATTGGCGACTGCAACGGAGTTAGGGACGGCACCGATCATGGGCAGGTCGTTATCGGAATCGCCAAATACGGCCACCTCGTCGGACGTCAGGTCCAAAGCGCGCGCCAGCTCCAGCGCAGCGCAACCCTTGTCCCAACCTGCTGGAAGGATGTCAAACAGGCGCACTCGGTTGTTGGGAAACACGAGCGAGAGTTCCGGCACCTCAGCGGCAACGCGC
Organism: Collinsella sp.; assembly: GCA_022720335.1. GTDB lineage: Bacteria > Actinomycetota > Coriobacteriia > Coriobacteriales > Coriobacteriaceae > Collinsella. The sequence continues at coordinate 18,137 of JAIHVJ010000048.1, read as the reverse complement.
TCGCGTAGCTCCGCGAGCTCCTCACGCGAGCGGGCGCTCCAGATATTCGCCTTGTATACCGGCGCGCCATCGACGACGGGACGGCACGGGGCCTCTTCGCCTTTGAGCCATGCGTTGCCGCCCGACTCCATGGCGCGACGAACGCGCTCGGGGTCGCTCGTCACGCAATAGGCATCGTTATCCCAAAAGTCGTCACCCAGGCTGTAGATCTTCAGATACGTATCGTCGGTCTCTTGCTCCAAGTAGTCAGCCAAGCGCATAAGGGCGGCGTTGTCGGTCGCATGCGAGGCTACCGCCTCGCCGTCCACAAACATGACCTGGCCGTTGCAGAACGCGCCGGTCGAGAAGCACTCGGAACGATTTTTGAACATCCAGCCCATCGCGGAAGGCTGGCGACCCGAAACCGGGCCAAAGTGCAGACCCGCCGCCTGCATGGCATGAATGCCCTCGATGGCGTAGTCGCTGGCGCCGTCATGCCCGGCTGGAATCAGCGTATCGTCCATATCGGTCAGCACAAGTTTGATCATAGAATCCCCCAGTCATTTTCACCGTAACCATTGTAACGACCTGCCAATAAGGGACAGGTTTATTTTGGCAGGTTTTATCTGGGAAAATGCAACGCCCCAGTTGCCCCCTACCAAAATAAACCTGTCCCTTTTTGGCAGGTGCGTTAGTATAGGGAACAACAGATTCGATGCGGGAGTGCCGGCGGTGCAAACCACAAGGCTGAGAGGGCATGGGGCCCAATCCTTTGAACCTGTCAGTTAATGCTGGCGTAGGGAGCATGCCGCCTTTGCAGGGGCGCTGTCTATGCACAGCGCCCCTTTTCTATGCCAAGGAGGCATGTGCAGTGATTGATTCGGAACAGCTTAAGCAGCATATGGTCAAGGCCGTGGAGGAGATTCGCGCCACCAATCCAATGGCCGGCTCCATCACCAACACGGTGACGATTGACTTTGTCGCCAACGCGCAGCTCGCCGTGGGCGGTTCGGCCGCCATGGTCTATCTGCCCGACGAGGGCGAGGCGCTCGTTGCCGGCGGCGGCGCCATCTATCTCAACATGGGCACGCTCTTCCCCATCTACGAGCAGACGATTCCCCGCGCGGCCAAGGCGGCACACGACGCCGGCAAGCCCTGGGTGCTCGATCCGGTGGGCCTGGGCATCGGCAGCCTGCGCACCCAGCTGGTAAACGAGCTCAAGCAGTACAAGCCCGCCATCGTGCGCGGCAACGCCTCCGAGATCATCGCGCTCGCCGGCCTGTGGGGTCTTGAGGGCGAGGCGGCCGATCTGAGCCGCGTGCGCGGTGTCGATACCACCGACACGGTCGACGCCGCCCGCGATGCCGCCGTGGCGCTCGCCCGCTACACTGGCGGCGCCGTGGTCGTCTCGGGCGAAGTCGACCTGATTACCGACGGCACGACCGTGGCCAAGTCCCACGGCGGCAGCCCGCTCATGTCCAAGATCACCGGCTGCGGTTGCTCGCAAGGCGGCGTACTGGCCGTGTACGCCTGTGCTGCCGATCCGTTTACGGCAGCCATCTGCGGCACCGCCGTCTACAACGTCGCCGGTACGCGTGCCGCCGCTGTCGCCGATGCCCCGGCAAGCTTTAAGGTCGCCTTTATCGACGAGCTCTACCGCGCGACCGCCCAGGATATTGCCGACAACCAACTCGAACTCGAGGAGGCATAAGCCATGTCCGAGTCCACAACCAGCGCCGGCATGAACACACTCGTCGCCGTGGCCATCGCCCCGTGCGGCACCGGCGATGAGCTGTCCGCCGAGGTCGCCGAGGTCGTGCGCGTCATTCGCGAGAGTGGCCTTCCCAACCGCACCAGCTCGATGTTCACCGAGATCGAGGGCGACTGGGACGAGGTCATGCAGGTCGTGCGCGACGCAACCTTTGTGCTGGCGAGCAAGGGCATCCGGACCGAAGTCGTGCTCAAGGCAGATATTCGACCCGGATTTACCGACACCATGACCGGCAAACTCGAGCGCATGGAAGCGCAGATCAAAAAGCAGGAGGAAGCACGATGAGCATCCGCGACAACCTTGATATCTCCGCCTATCTGGTACTCGGCCCCGAAAACACCCTCGGGCGCCCCGTGGGCGATGTGGTGGCCCAGGCACTCGACGCCGGCTTTACCTGCATCCAGGTGCGCTCCAAGGTGGCAAGCGCCCGCGAGATCATCGCTCTGACGGGCGATGCCGCGCAGGCAATCGCACAGGCCGGCAAGACCGGTCAGGTCGCCCTGCTGATCGACGACCGTCTGGATTGTGTGCTTGCCGCGCGCGAGCAGGGCATTGCCGTCGACGGCGTGCACGTGGGTCAGAGCGACATTCCCGTCGAGGTCTGCCGCAAGCTGCTGGGCCCCGATGCCATTGTGGGCCTTTCGGCCCGCTGCGAGGAGATGCTCGAGTACGTCAAGACCGCCGACATGAGCCTGGTCGACTACCTGGGCATCGGCCCGCTCCACGAGACCGAGACCAAGCGCGACTGCGGACGCGCAGCCGATGGCTCTATCATCACCAAGAGCTTTGAGGACCTGGCCGCACTCCACATGGCAAGCCCCGTGCCCATCGTGGTGGGCGGCGGCGTTAAGACGGCCGACTTGCCGCAGCTTAAGGCAACCGGCGTCGACGGCTTCTTTGTGGTGAGCGCCGTCTGCAGTGCCGACGACCCCCACGCCGCAGCCAAGGAACTTGTCGACACCTGGCAGCAGGCATAGGCCGAGCAGCTGATTCGCAACCTCATATCTTCAATAGCGGAAAGCGCATCCCGGTTCGAACGTCCATTCCGGGATGCGCTTTCCGTATGCGAACCTTACCCCGCCAGATACGCTTCCAACGCCGGCAAAGTCGCCTCCGCATCGTGGCGGCCGACCTGGTAGATGCGCTCGAGCTCATCCGGTTCGCGGCACAGCGACGGCACCTTCACCGATTCGCTCGGCCGCACCACAAAGACCTCGCCGGCAGCCTCGCGACGTGCCAGGTCATCGAGCGTGGCATTGTAGACCTCATGCCGATGCTCAAGCGCTGCGACAAACTCCGGATAGTGACGGAACACACGCCGCAGCATGGACATCACACTGTTGGGCTGCTTCACAAAGCCCGCCGGCTGCGTGAGCACCACGATATTGCGGTCATACCCCTGCGCAAACAGCCATGCGCTGGGGATAGAATCAGCCACGCCACCATCCAGATACTTATGCCCGTCAATAGCAACGGGACGCGTCGCCACAGGAATAGCAGACGACGCCCGGATCCACTCGATATCGCGCTCGTCGCCATACGGCAAATCGTGATAGACAGCCTTGCCCGTCTCGATATCGGTACACACGCACGTAAATCGCATGGGACAGGCGCGATACGCCTCCAAGTCGATGGGATCGCGCTCAATGGGCACCTCGTGATAGGCAAAATCGGCATTGAACATGTCACCGGTTCGCAGCCAGCTTGTCACGCTCGCATAGCGCTTGTCGGCACAATAGGCCTTGTTGTAGCGAATGGCGCGCCCAATCTGCCGCGATTTAAAGTTGTAGCCAAACGCCGCGCCCGCCGAAACGCCCACCATATGGTCGCAGGTCAAACCGTGCTCCATCCAAACGTCGAGCACGCCCGCCGTATACATACCGCGGTAGCCGCCTCCCTCGAGCGCAAGCCCCACCGTGCGCGTCGTATCCGGCTGTGCCATGTGACCATCTCCGTTCCTGCGTTTTAAAACGGGACAAGTATACCCGTCAACATATATCGACTCAGTCGCATTTTCATCGAACATCGCATTGTCGCGCTACCGCTTGGCGAATAGTAGCCGCCAACAGCATGGACACCCATATATAATTGCGTACTGTTGTTTACACTACTCAGCAGTTATCAACAGCGAACATTAGCCGGCAAAGTAACTCAACAACGCAGCAAGGCGGGGGCCTGGATACACGCAAGGCGCGGAGCAACGACGCGTGTACACTACGAGCTCGCCCGACGCCGCCCGCCCCGACCCCAGAAAGCCGCTTACAACATGGACACCGTCAGCAATTACACCGAAACGCTCGAAAAGACCGTCCGTGACCTTCTCGAGCGCCAGGATGATCTGATTAGGACCGCCTTTACCGACCAGCTTACTGGACTTGGCAACCGCGGCGGCTTTGCCCGTTCCCTCGAGGAGCTCTGGGAGCAGGACACCCCCGTTACCATGGCGTACATCGATATCGACAATCTCAAGCACTGCAACGACGTCTTTGGCCATGACGAGGGCAACCGCTATATTTTGCAGGTAAGCCTCTATCTCAAGCTGTATATGAAAGTGGACGAAGCGGCGTTTCGCATAGGCGGCGACGAGTTTGCCATCCTATCTACGATTGCGACCGAGGACGACCTCGCCGAACGTCTGGAACACTGCCGAACGGTCCTACTCAAAAACAACGATTCCGAGATGCCCCGCTCGTTTAGCTATGGAGTGTCGTATGCCGACCCCGCCCTGGGCGAAGCCCCCAATCGCATGACGCTCGATGCCGACCATCGCATGTACGACTACAAGCTACGTCATGCCATGCACCTTGATCGACGCAATATCACGCAAGTCCACGCCGACGACTTCGAAATAAGCGACCGTATTTTCGACGCCTTTTCGATGCTCAACGAGGGCCGCTATTTCTTTATCGAGAACTTGGACAAACATCGCACCCTTTGGTCGCAAGGCGCCTTGCGCGATCTTGGCCTTCCCTCGGAGCACATAGACAACTGTCGCGATTACTGGAAAACGCGCGTGCATCCCGATGACCTTGAGGCCTACATCAACGACATCGACCAGGTCTATAACGGCACCAAGCACCGTCGCGTCATGCAGTATCGTGTGCGCAATGCCGTCGGCGACTACGTCCTCTGCCGTGCTCGCGGGTTTCGCATCGACGGCGACGAAAATGTCCCCTCGCTCTATGTCGGCGAGCTCGTCAACCACTCACTTGCCGAAACCGTCGACGCCGCGACAGGCCTCGGCACCCAGCGCATGTTGGTCAATGCCATCGACGCCTGTCGTTGCGACCGTTGCGAGACGGGCCTTATAGCGGTGCGCGTTCGTGGCACGACAAAGCTCAACGAGCTCTACGGAGCCGAGGCTGTCGACAACATGCTCGCCGAATACGCAGGCCGCATGCTGTCGATCACCCGCGGCAGGAGCAGGGTCTACCGTTCACGTAGCGTCCAGTTCGTCGTGCTCAGCAATGACCTGGACCACGAGGCATTCGAGCAACTGACCCGCCACCTTAAAGAGGCCGTTTTCGCTCCTGTGCAAATCGCAGGCGACACCATTGCTCCCGTCTGTCTTGTCGTCCCGACCTTTTACGAACGCCTGGACTCCCAAGCATCGACTGTTTTGGGCGAACTCGATCGTCGCCTTCGCACGGCCGGCGGACTTGTTCCCAACGACAGTCTGCCCATACCCGAGATGGAACGCAAAGGCGCCGTCGCCGAGCACCTCGACATGCTCACAGGCCTCTACCGCCCCAGCGAGTTTATGCGCCGTGCCAATGCCTTCATCAAGGCAAGGCGCGACAGCGCTTGGTGTATCGCCACCGTCGACATGGGCCACATGCGCCTATTTAACGAATGGTATGGACAGGCCGAAGGCGACCGTATGCTTGCCGATGTGGGCACGGTGCTCAAGGATATCGAGAACGCCAACATGGGTGTCGCGGGATACTGGGGACAAGACGACTTTTGTCTGCTCATACCCTTTGAGCACTATTTCGTTCACCGTGTCTATGCGCGCGTGCGCGAGGCTGTAGCCAAGCACAACGACGGCGTAGGTTTTTGGCCGTCCATGGGCGTTTACCCCATCGACTCCAATGAGGAGATCACCATCGATGCGCAGGCGAAGGCCATGTTTACCAATCGGCGCGCAAAAAACGACTTTAAGGAGCGCATTGCCATTTTCTGCCCCGCGGAGTACGAGCGCGAAGTCGCGTTCCACCGCACGCTGACCGAATTCCAGTACGCGCTCTCAGATGGTCGTATTACCTACCACTTGCAGCCCCAGGTCGATATGGAAACCGGTGAGATTATTGGCGCCGAAGCACTCACCCGCTGGATTGACAAGGACGGCTCTCTCATTTCGCCCGCAACGTTTATCCCCGCACTCGAGGAAAGCGGCTTTGTGGTGACGCTCGACAAGTACATTTGGCAGGGTGTCGCCTCGTGGCTGCGCGAGCGCATCGATCGAGGGCTTCGTGTGGTTCCGGTTTCGCTTAATGTGTCGCGCGTGGATATCCTTGCCTGCGACGTTGCCGAGCATATGGGGGCGCTCGCCGCCCAATACAACCTACCGCCCGAGCTCATGCGTATCGAGATCACCGAGACGGCTTATACGGGAGAGTCCGAGGCCGTGGACAAACTGACGGCCGACCTGCACACCCGCGGCTTCTCGACCTATATGGACGATTTTGGCACCGGTCAGTCCACGCTCGCGATGCTCAAGAACGTCAACGTCGACGTCATCAAGCTCGACCGCGCCTTTGTACCCACCGATCGCGATCAAGGCCGCAGCACGCAAATCATTTCATCGATGCTCGAAATGGCGCAGTCGCTCCATCTGCCCGTCGAGGTCGAAGGCGTCGAGACAAATGAACAGGCGAACATGCTACGACAAATGGGCGCCCGCTACGCTCAGGGCTTCCTCTACTACCGCCCCATGCCGGCGAAGGATTTTGAGGCATTGCTCGATGGTGGCAATAACAACTGATACGCTCGCGCGCAAAACGCCACCGCCGAAGGGGGAATTTGCCTCCATTAGCTGACTTATATCCCCAATTCAAACCGAATTGGGGATATGATACAAACCATTGTTCCGCCCAAGGAGGTTATCCATCATGAACGAGTCATATCGCCTGGGTGAGCAATTGATTATTGCCTATCTCCAACGACTTGCGAATGGCATCTCGACCGCCGAACTCGATGTTGCCGCGCTGCCTGCTGAGCTACGCGCCGTTGGTGAGCAACTGCAAAAGACGCATGCCATCCTGCAACAAGAGCGCCGGCTGCTTGAGCGCAACGCCTATATCGATCCGCTCACCAACTTGGGCAACCGCAGCGGACTCGACCGTCACGTCGAGCAGCTCTGGCGCAAAGGCGACCCCTTCACCTGCGCCTATATTGACATCGACCATCTCAAGCATTGCAATGATAGGTTTGGCCATGCCGAAGGCAATCGCTATATTCTGAGCATCTGCCGCACGCTCTCCGAAACCATGGAGCACGATGAGATGCTGTTCCGTATCGGTGGAGACGAGTTTGTGCTTATCTCGCTCTCCGCAAACGAGACTGAACTCGAGCAGCGCTTGGAGCAGGTACGTGCCGGGCTGATCGAGGCGAGCTCAGATGGCAAGGCGCCCATGATCGCCAGCTTTAGCTTTGGCTGCTCGCGCGTCGATCCACTTGCCGGCGACACGCGTCGCCAGATGACGATGGACGCCGATCGCAAGATGTATCGCTATAAGCTTATGCATCGTGTACAGCAACCGGAAAACAATGACGCGCCGCAACGCCCAATCGTCGATCAGCTTCCCTGCAACGACCGGGTGTTCCAAGCGATCTCCATGAGCTCCGAGACGCGCTATCCGTTCATCCTTAACCTCGATACTGGAGAATCGCAATGGTCGGTTAACGCCGTGCGCGATTTTGACCTGCCTTCCCAGCACCCTTTTAACTCACTCGACATGTGGCTCGCCCGCGTTCATCCCGAGGACCGCGACAACGTACGCGCCGAGCTCGACATGGTGATAAACGGCACGTGGCACTTCCACTACATGCAGTATCGCGTAATGGATGCCACCGGAAAATACGCGCTTTGCGACTGCACGGGCTACCGCTTGGACGGCACCGATACCGAGCCCAGCATGTATGTGGGCATTATCGTCAACCGAAGCCTAGCGGATACGACCGACTCGGTAACGGGCCTGGGCGATGTCCACGCGCTCCGCTTTGGATTCGATGCAGGCGACCGCGTGCTCGCCGAAAGCGCCGCCTGCCTCATGGATTGTTCGCGCGGCAAGGGCCGCCTGTTCCGCTCGACGGGGCCGACATTCGTGGCACTCTTCGATGAGCTCGGCCCCGAGGCAATCGATGAGATCGCAAGCGACATCGAACGGTTCCTGGGTTCTCCCGTGCTCATCGGCTCGCTTGAATATCAGCCGCCCATTCGCGTGGCCACGCTCCATCTGGACGGCGTCGACCGTCAGCCTGTTTCCATTTTGAACGAGCTTAAAGCGTTGCTCGGGAAAGCCGTGCAGGTGCCAGGTACCAAACTGGATTAGCACCGCGCCCGCACCGCCTCCCCCATCGTGCGATAATCCTCTGCAGAAGTCACCAAAAGCAGAGGGAGTTTGTGATGAAGGTTCTTTTGGTCAATGGCAGTCCCAAGGCAAACGGCAACACCGCCCGCGCACTCGCCGAGGTCGCCGAGCAACTTAATGCAGAAGGCATTGATACCGAGGTGTTTCAGCTGGGCACCAAGCCCATTCGCGATTGCATCGGTTGTGGCCTGTGCGGCAAGCTTGGCGGTCGCTGCACCTTTGACGACGACGCGGTGAACGAGCTCATCGCTGCCGCCGAGCAGGCAGATGGTTTTGTCTTTGGCTCACCCGTCTACTATGCGCACCCCAGCGGACGCATCCTTTCGGCCCTCGATCGCGCCTTCTATGCAGGCGGGCATGCCTTTGAGCACAAACCCGGCGCCGCGGTCGCCGTCGCCCGTCGCGGCGGCACCTCGACCACCTTCGATGTGCTCAACAAGTACTTCACCATTAAGCAAATGCCCGTAGTTGCCTCCACCTACTGGAACAACGTGTTTGGCCGCGTGCCCGGCGACGCCGATGGGGATGCCGAGGGCCTTGCCACCATGCGAAACATCGGCAAAAACATGGCCTGGCTCCTGCGCTGTATCGAGGCAGGACAGGCCGCCGGTATCAACGCACCCGAGGCAGATCGAGCAACGACCAACTTCATCAGGTAGAACGGCGGAGCATGAATATCCAGATTTTTGGCACCAAAAAGTCCTTCGATACCAAGAAGGCGCAGCGTTATTTTAAGGAGCGCCGCATTAAGGTGCAGTTTATCGACCTTAAGGAAAAGGAGATGAGCAAAGGCGAGCTCACGAGCGTGATGCAGGCGGTCGGCGGCATCGACAAGCTGCTCAACCCCAAAGCCAAGGACGAGGAAACGCTCGCACTCATCCAGCACCTCATCCCTAGTCAGCGCTTCGACAAGCTGCTCGAGAACCAGCAGGTTCTAGCCGAGCCCATTGTGCGCAACGGCAAAAAGGCCACCGTCGGTTATTGCCCCGATGTATGGGGAGCCTGGGAGTAGCTTGTGTTATTTGCCGGCGCGTGGGTATAAGAGCAGGCGTTTGGCATAAGATTCAACTGTAAGCCATGTCTAACAAAGGAGGGCACATGCCCAACAAACCCGTGAAGATCATCATGCTTACCGGATACCTCGGTGCCGGCAAGACCACGCTGCTCAACCACATCCTCGCTAACGACGGCGGCATCCGCGCCGCCGTGATCGTCAACGATATCGGCGAGATCAACGTCGACGCCAGCCTTATCGCCGACGGCGGCCTTTCCGAGACCGATGACCTCATCCCGCTCACCAACGGCTGCATCTGCTGCACGCTTTCGGATGACCTGGCCAACCAGCTGCAGGGCATCGCCGATTCGGGCAACTTCGACTACATCATCATCGAGGCATCGGGCATTTGCGAGCCTATCCCCATCGCCTACACCATCTCGAGCTTCTGCGACGAGGCCAAGGTGGGCGGCGAGCCCAAGCTCGCGCTCGACAACATCGTGGCCGTGGTCGACTGCGCCCGCATGTACGACGAGTTCAACGGCGGTCGCGACCTGCTGGCCGAGGATATCGACGAGGACGACATCGAAAGCCTGCTCATCCAGCAGATCGAATTCTGCTCCACGCTGATCCTCAACAAGACCGATACCGTGACGCCCGAGCAGATCGCCGAGCTCAAGGCCATCGTGCGCAGCCTGCAGAAGGACGCCGTGATTGTCGAGGCCCAAAACGGCGAGGTCCCCATGGAGGAGCTGCTCGACACCGACCGCTTCGACTTTATGCGCGCCTACAACTCCGCCGCCTGGATCGAGGCCATGGAGCATCCCGAGGAGCACGACGACCCCGAGGTGCTCGAGTACGACATCGAGACCTTTGTGTACTCGCGCCGCAAGCCGTTTGACCTGCAGAAGTTCACTGATTTTGTTGAGCAGGAGTGGCCCGACGAGGTCATCCGCGTCAAGGGTCCGCTGTGGCAGACCGGCGATCCGGACATGTGCTACATGTTTGAGCAGGCCGGCCACCAGATGCGCCTGATGGAAAACGGCCTGTTTGTCGACTCGGCACCCGAGGGCGAGAAGCAGAAGATCATCGACGAGAACCCCGAAATCATGCAGATTTGGGACGACGAGACGGGCGACCGCATGACGAGCCTGTGCATCATCGGCCGTCACATGGACAAGGATGCGCTCATCGCCTCCCTCGATGCCTGCCTGACCGACTGGCACCGCGCCTAGGTTTATCCAAGCGGGCATTTTTCCGCCTATGTAACCGCCAAACCACCACGAAGGTGCTCTTCGTGGTGGTTTTTCGTTCTGAGCCAAGGAGATTCATGTTCAACATCGTGCTGTATGCGCCCGAGATTCCGGCCAATACGGGCAATATCGGCCGTACCTGCGTTGTCACCGGCGCCCGCCTGCATCTGGTGGAGCCGTTGGGCTTTTCGCTCGACGACAAGACGGTACGCCGCGCCGGCCTGGGCTACTGGCAAAACTTGGACGTGACGACCTATGCTGGCTGGGAGGATTTTCTTGCGCGCAACGGCCTCTCCCCTGCCGATGGTCGCCTGCATCTGCTGACCAAAAAGGCACGCCGCACCTATGCGCAGAGTACCTACCGCGATGGCGACTACTTGGTCTTTGGCAGCGAGAGCTCGGGCATTCCCGAGCCACTGCTCGCCGCGGCGCCCGCGCGCTGCGAGCGCATCCCGATGCTGCGCGATTGCGACTCGCTCGATAACGCCGAGGCTTGGGAAGCTCACGAGGAATCGCTGGGGCATACCGAGGACGGCCACGAGGCCATCCTTCAACAAGACATCTGCGGCAACTTCGTCAACCCGGACGACTACCGCATCAGCGCACTCAACCTCTCCAACAGCGCTGCCATCGTCCTCTACGAAGCTCTCCGCCAGGCAGACTTTGCCGGCATGTGACAAAGGGACGGTCCCTTTGTCACATTCGACCGCCATAGAGTTAAACGTAATTAATCACTTTTACCTGGAATTAACTAGAATAAAATGAAGTTAACCCGAGACGCTAAAGGAGGGCATAGTGGAATACCTCGAAAACCCGTTTACCCCCAGTTTTGGTGAGGTTCCTGCCCATCTCGCTGGCAGACAGCAGATTATTCGGGATTTGGACCGTGCCTTCTTGAGCCAGCGCAGGCGCCCAGAATTGACATCGATCTTCTCGGGCGCACGTGGAACCGGTAAAACCGCTCTCATGTCGTCGCTTGCGACAAGGGCAGAATCCCACGGCTGGATTGCCGTAAAGACAACCGCGCTCCCGGGAATGCTTGAGGAAATCGAGTTCGGGGCGAAACGTGCTGCCGGCCATCTTATCGACCCATCTAACAACTTCGAAGTCACCGGTCTCGGAATTGCACCGATCGGCAGCATCGAGGTCAGTCGCGTTCACGATGCCTCAACCTGGCGTTATCGCATGAGCGACATCATCGACCAGCTCAACGAGGCGGGCACCGGTCTGCTCGTCACGGTTGACGAGGTGGACCCGACACTCGACGAGATGATTCAGCTCGCAGCGACGTATCAGCACTTTGTGACCGATGGGAAACGCGTCGCCCTGCTCATGGCGGGACTTCCCAACAATGTCTCGACGTTGCTGAACCACAAGACGGTCTCGTTCCTTCGCCGCGCCCAACAATATCATCTGGGTCGCATTGCCGACTATGACGTGCGCGAGGCCTTGATTCGTACAATCCAGGAAAACGATCGCCTGGCAGATGCTGAGGGAATCGATAGAGCCGTTCGCTCGATCTCTGGTTTTCCCTTCCTATTGCAACTCGTAGGCTACCGTGCCTGGGATCTCACAAGCGATTCGAAGGAAATCTCGTCACGCGACTTTGACTTGGGAATCAAAATCGCGCGCGACGAGATGGACGACCGAATCCTCGCGGCAACTTATCGGGAACTCACTGCAGAGGACAAGCGATTCCTCATCGCAATGCTTGACGATGAGGAAGAATCCACCACCGCTGACCTTATCGAGCGCCTTAAGCGTTCGCCGCAGCAGGTCTCCCGCTACCGACGCCGCATGATAGATGCCGGCATCATCGGAGAACGAGGACGAGGGCTCGTCGCATTTGAATTGCCATTCTTCCGCGACTATCTCGCGGCTCAATGCGTGAAATAAGTATCAATGACGCAAAGGGACAATCCCTTTGTCACATTCGGTTATAGGTAGCGGCCGGTGATGCTTGCGGAGCAGGCCGCGATGTCGCCCGGCGTACCGGCGCAGACGATTTGCCCACCGGCGTCGCCACCGCCCGGGCCCATGTCGATCACGTAATCGGCGTTGCGGATAAGGTCGAGATCGTGTTCGATCACGATAACCGTGGCGCCCTTGGCAACGAGGCCGTCGAACACACTCAGCAACACTTGGACATCGAGCGGATGCAGGCCGATCGTGGGCTCGTCGAACACGAATACGGCGTCGTCCTGCACGCGGCCCATCTCGCTCGCGAGCTTAAGGCGCTGTGCCTCACCGCCCGAAAGCGCCGGTGTGGGCTCGCCAAGCGTGAGATAACCCAGGCCTAGGTCGTGCAAGGTCTGTAAGCGCGTCTGAACCTTCTTGAGTCCCACCGTGGCGTCGAGGGCCTCGTCCACACTCATGTCCATGAGCTGCGGCAACGTAAGCAGACTCCCGTCCTTGCCCTCGCGATGGATATGCGAAGCCGCGTCTGCATAACGCGAACCGCGACATGCCGGGCAGACAATCTCGACATCGGGCAAAAACTGCACGTCGAGCGATATTGAGCCCGTGCCATCGCACGTAGGGCAGCGCAAGGCGCCAGTGTTGTAGCTGAAGGCGCCCGCCTTGTAGCCGGCTGCCTTGGCCTCGGGCGTACGGGCAAAGGCGCGACGCAGCTCATCATGAATGTCGGCATAGGTCGCTACCGTCGAGCGCACGTTGGCACCGATGGGCGTGGCGTCAATCAGGTTGGCGCGTGCGATGCCCTCGGCGTCGACCCAGCGCACATGGCTTGGCAGGCGCTCGCCAGCTGCCTGCGCCTTAAGCGCCGGAATGAGCGTCTCGAGCACCAACGTCGTCTTACCCGAACCCGAAACGCCCGTCACCGCAACGAGACGGCCGCGCGGGATATCGACTTCGAGCGGTTTGACGGTATGGATGGTATCGGTTGCCATGCGGATATGTCCCTGGTCGAACATTTCGTACAACAACCACGGTGTTGCCGTCATCCACCAGATCGCGCATCACGCCTACCAAGCCGTCGACATTGGCAGGATGCAAGCCGATCGAGGGCTCATCTAGCACATAAAGCACGCCCGTCGATCGGTTGCGCACCACGCGGGCGAGCTGAACGCGCTGACGCTCGCCCGTGGAAAGCGTGGCACCGGCGCGATCGAGCGAAAGGTAATCGAGACCCAGATCGACCAGACGACGGGCCGCGCCCAAAAATGAATCGCAGATATCCGCTGCCATGGGCTGCATCTCGGCCGGCAAGGACGTAGGCACCCCGCGCACCCACTCAATCGCCTCATCCAGCGTCATGGCCGCGGCTTGCGCTAGATTGATACCGCACACCTGGGGCTGGCGCGCAGCCTCGGAGAGACGCGTGCCGCCGCAGTCACGGCATGGACCCTCGCGCAAAAAGCGCGCAACGCGTTTGAGGCCCTTGTCGTCCTTAACCTTGGCGAGCGCATTCTCAACGGTATAGACGGCGTTGTAATAGGTAAAGTCGAGCGGCGTAGCACCCTCGCCGTTTTTGGGAACGTAGAGAATGTGTTTCTTAACCGCTGGACCATGGAACACGATGTCGCGCTCTTGAGGCGTGAGCTGGTTAAACGGCACGTCGGTGCGCACGCCCATCTCACCTGCCACCTGCTTCATCAGATCCCACATGAGCGTACCCCAGGGAAGCACCGCGCCTTCGTTGATGGTCTTTGACTCGTCGGGCACCAGACTCGCCTCGTCCACCTCGCGCATGACACCAGTGCCGCCGCAGGTAGAGCACGCGCCGCCGCTGTTAAAGGCAAGGTCCTCGGCACCCGGTGCGTAGAACTCGCGGCCGCATGCGGGGCACGTGAGCGACAGGCCCGCAGCCACATTAAGGCTCGGCTCCACACGCGCCCCGCAATGCGGGCACACGTGATGGGCACAGCGGCTAAAGAGCAGACGCAGGCTGTTGTTGAGCTCGGTCATGGTGCCAAAGGTCGAGCGCACGCCCGGTACGCTGGGGCGCTGATGTAATGCGAGCGCCGCTGGCACGTGCAGCACCTCGTCCACCTGGGCGTGCTCGGCCTGCGTCAGACGACGGCGGGTATAGGTGCTGAGCGCCTCCAGATAGCGGCGCGAGCCCTCGGCATAAAGAACCCCGAGTGCCAGCGAACTCTTGCCCGAACCCGACACGCCGGCAATGCCCACGAGCTTTCCCAGCGGAATATCGATATCGATGTCTTTGAGGTTATGGACACGTGCGCCACGCACCTCGATAGCCTGCGGGCTCATCTTCTGTTCCGTCACCTTTATCACCCTACTCGTGCCATAAAATGCGATCGCGGATGTACGCGCCCAGCATGGGCACGGTAAACCGGACGAGGCCGTATCCGGCAGCCTCGATGACGCGCTCGCGAATCAGGCTTGCACGATATTTACTCGCCCAGCTCTGGGTGCGATCGCAACGCTCAACGATATCCGCCATGCGCGTCGGTTTGCCCTCGTCAGCCGCCATGGCCTCGATAAAGAGACGCTGCGGACTGCGCAACCCGTAATACAAGGGAGCGTCGACCGCTTCATAGAACTCAGAGACGGCATCGGCGTAGCCAGCCTCGACATCGCACACTTCAATGGCCTGCGAGCCACGCCGGACAGCAGAGCGCCACTTGTAATAGCCCACCAGCTGAACCATATAGGGATGCCCCATGCTCTTGCGCGCCGCAAGGTCCGCCGTCTCCGCATCAACGTAAAGACCAGCGTCTTTGACCGTCTGGATATATGAATCGCGCACTTTGGGCAAAGAAATCGCCCCCAGCGTACGCTGCTGGGCGCGGCGCAAAAACGTCACACTCGGCTCTTCGAGCAAGTCATCAACCATACTGGGCAAGCCGGCAAATACCAGCGCAAGACCGCGCTGGTCGCTATCGGGCAAGCCCGTGGCATCTTGATCTCCGAGCACTTGCTGATAGAGAACGGCCAGCGCCGCCAGTTCCTCGATAGACGCAGATTGGGCCTCATCAATCGCAAACAGCAAGCCCTTTCCCGGCCCGAGGTTCTTGAGGCGCTCGTTGACTAACCCGCGCAACGTCTCGCCTTTTGCTCGCGCCGCCTCGACCGACATCCGGCCAAACGACGGCCCAAACTCCATTGACGTCACAACGGGTTTATTCGAGCGAAGCGCGTCGGCCAAGCGGTCGCATAAGCCAAGCGAGGCGGAATCGGAGACAACCGCCCATCCGCGCTCGTTGGCGAGACGTTGCAGTTCCCGCAGGAGAACCGTCTTGCCACAGCCGCGGTTTCCCGTAATGAGCATGAGCCTACCCGGCGCTCCGGCGCCGTTATCGAGTCCTTCCTCGAAATCTTCGATGACCGACTCGCGGCCGATGAGTATCGGAGGCCGCTTGCCAGCCGTGGGCTTAAAGGGATTTGGATTCATGTCGGCCTCCTCGGATTGGCAAACCCCGGTAATAGTTATACCAACTTGTACCGAGTTATACCAATAGCATATGACAAAGGGGCTGTCCCTTTGTTACATGTGGCCGAAAAACTCCGCGTCTGCTGCTCGCCAGGGGCGAAAGGTGGCGGGATCGACCTTTACGTGCGCTGCGGCGGGGACGTCGCACCATTTGACCGTGTAACCGGCGCCGTGAGAGCAAAAGACCGAATCGGGCGTGTTGGGCAGATCGGCCTCTGGCTCATAGGCGGCAGTCTCGATGACGCGCTCGGCATCATGACAAGCCGCATAGCCGGCGAACTCCAGGTACAGATGTCCGCGACCGCTCGTGTAGGCAGCCACCTCCAGCGCGTAATCCTGCACCTCAGATGCCGGCACGCAACCCACAAGCTTCGCCCGGTCCCCCGCCATCGCCGGCGGCTCGTACTCGGCACCCATGCGCGTGGCATCCGAGAGCGCCCGGCCCACGCACTCCCCCGGCACCTCGAGCTCAAAGTGGTACCACGGCTCCAACAGCACCGCTGCGCCGGCCTCACGCGCCTGCATAAGTCCCTGTCGAATCGCGCGATACGTGGCCTGGCGAAAGTCGCCGCCCTCGGTGTGCTTGGCATGCGCACGGCCGCCCGTGAGCGTAATGCGCACATCGGTGATGGGCGAGCCGGTCAGCACGCCCAGGTGATCACGCTCCATGGCGTTGGTGAGCGCCAGACGTTGCCAGTTAAGATCAAGCTCGTCGGTCGAGGTCACGGTGCCAAACTGCACGCCCGAGCACGCCGGCAACGGCTCCAGGCGCAGATGCACCTCGGCATAGTGGCGCAGTGGCTCAAAGTGGCCCACGCCCTCGACCGGCTGCGAAATGGTCTCCTTATAGAGAATGCCGCCAGGCTCAAACTCGACCGCAAGGCCAAAACGATCGGCCAGCACGCGCTGCACGACCTCGAGCTGCACCGCTCCCATGAGCTGCAGATGTATCTGTTCAAGATGCGTGTTCCAGCTTACGCCGAGCATGGGGTCTTCGTCTGCCAGCTCAGTCAACGCTTTGAATACCACATGGACGTCGTGTTCGCCCGGCAGCACGGTATAGGTGAGGACCGGAGCGATGACGGGCGCATCGCCCGCGGGCTCCGCGCCCAGAGCATCACCCGGGCGAACGTGCGCGAGGCCCGTCACGGCGCAGATGCCGCCAGCGGCAACTTCCTGGGCAAGCTCGTATTTCTCGCCGTTATAGATGCGGATCTGATCGACCTTTTGCTCCCATACCTCGGTACCGGAGCGTCCGTCGATCACCTGTTTTGCGCGCAGCGTGCCGCCGGTCACTTTAACCCATGCCAAGCGCTCGCCGCGATCCCTTCGGCTCACACGGTAGACGCGCGCGGCAAACTCCGGGTGCCATGCCCGTTCACGCATCAGTGCGCATATACCATCCAGCAGCTCGTCCACGCCCTGGTCCTTGAGCGCCGAGCCGGCAAAACAGGGAAAGAGCTTGCGCTCGGCAACCATGCGCGACAGCGTTGCGACGGAAAGCTCACCCGCTTCAAGAAACTCCTCGAGCGCCGCCTCGTCCAACGCAGCAGCGTCCTCCTGAACGGCACCGCCCGCCAGCAGTTCGTTGGCATCCAGGCAGCCTTCGGAAAGACGCTGCCCAAGCTGTGCCAGCAAAACATCGCGGCCGGGATTCTCCAAATCGATCTTGTTGATAAAGATAAACGTCGGGATGTCATAGCGCGCAAGCAGGCGCCACAGGGTTTCGGTGTGCCCCTGTACGCCATCGTTGGCGCCCACCAGCAGAATCGCGTAGTCCAGGGCACGCAGCGTGCGCTCTGCCTCGGCAGAAAAATCGACATGCCCCGGTGCATCCACGAGCATAACGTGGGTATCGCCGTGGTCGAGTACGGCCTGCGACGAGAAGATCGTAATACCGCGCTCGCGCTCAATCTCGTTCGTATCCAGATGCGAGTCGCCATCGTCCACGCGGCCGCGCTTGCGAATGCGGCCCGCGTTAAACAGCATGGCCTCGGCCAGCGTGGTCTTGCCGGCATCGACATGCGCCAAGATTCCAACGACCGCTTGCTTCGACATGGCTCTCCTCTTATTGCAAGCCCATCGCACGCGGCAACGGGCATCCTCGTTCCACACTGGATGATACAATTTA
>JAIHVJ010000047.1 GCA_022720335.1 Collinsella sp. | reverse complement strand
ACGGCGGCCATGCGGTCGCGCTCCACGCGCTGCAGGATGTATGCCGAGTAGCCGCCCTCGAAGGGATCGACCTGGCCGTCGTGGACCTCCCACATGCTGGTGCAGACCTCGTCCAAGAACCAGCGGTCGTGCGTGACCACGAGCATGGCGCCCTGGCCGCGCTGCCAGCGGGCCTTTAAGTGACGCGCGAGCCAGTTGATGGTACGCATGTCCAGGTGGTTGGTGGGCTCGTCGAGCATGAGCACGTCGTAGTCGCCGATCAGCAGGCGCGCGAGGTCCACGCGACGGCGCTGGCCACCCGAAAGCTCGCCCACCGTTCCCTCCCAGGGCACATCGCTAATGAGGCCGGCAAGGATCTGGCGTGTTCGCGGACTCGACGCCCACTCATACTCGGGCGTGTCGCCCACAACGGCATGATGCACGGTATCGGTGTCGACAAGCTGGTCCTTTTGGCCGAGCAGGCCGATCGTGGTGCCGCGGCGATGAGTCACGCGGCCGTCGTCGGGCTCCAGCGTGCCGGCGAGCACGCTCAGCAGCGTCGACTTGCCGTCGCCGTTTTTGCCGACGATGCCAATACGGTCGCCCTCGCCCACGCCGAGCGTCACGCTATCGAAAATATGCTTGGTGGGAAACTCTAGGCTGACGGAATCGCATCCCAAAAGAATCGCCATGTGCCCTGCTCCTTCGTAGAAATTCAACGTTGTCCATGATAGCAGCGAGCCCCACCCCAAACCACCACGAAGGTGCCTGTCCCCTTTGTGGTGGTCGTTTCGGTCGCAGAGCAAAAAGGCGGGCCATCTCCCGCAAGAGATGACCCGCCTCTCCAATCAGTCCCGCGGCAACCATAGCCGCCACGGGCCTCAAGCATGTCCCGGACTAGGAGAACATGCCGGTGAGGTAATCATTCAGCCGCTTATCCTTGGGCCGCTGGAAAATCTCGTCGGTCTCGTCGTACTCGACCATATCGCCCATGTAGAAGAACGCCGTGCGGTTGGACACACGCGACGCCTGCTCCATGTTGTGCGTCACGATGACGATGGCGCGCTCTGCCACAAGCGACGACATAAGGTCCTCGATCGCCAGCGTCGAGATGGGGTCAAGCGCCGAGCAGGGCTCGTCGAACAGAATCACGTCGGGGTTGAGCGCCAGCGTGCGTGCAATGCACAGGCGCTGCTGCTGACCGCCCGAAAGCGCATAGGCACTCTTGTCGAGCTTGTCCTTGACCTCGTCCCACAGCGCCGCGCCGCGCAGGCTCTCCTCGACCATGCGGTCGAGCTCGTCACGGTCGGTGATGCCGTGGCGCTTAGGCGCAAACGTGATGTTGTCGCGAATGGACTTGCGGAAAGGGTTGGGCTGCTGGAACACCATGCCAATGGAGCGACGCAGCTCATAGGTGTTCTCGGCCTTGGTGTTCACGTTGCGCCCGCGGTAGTTGATCTCGCCCTCCACGCGGCAGCCGCGAATCTCGCGATTCATCAGGTTGAGGCTACGCAAGAAGGTCGACTTGCCGCAGCCCGAAGGCCCGATGAGCGCCGTGATCTCGCCCTTGTGAAAGTCGAGCGACGTATCGTGCAGCGCATGGTGGTCGCCATAGTACACGTTGACGTCCTTGGTGGAGAGCACGACCTCGTCGCTCACGGCCTTGCCGCTTACGCGCACGCGCTTCTCGCTCTCCCCCACGCTCGACAGAAAATCCTGAGTCTCGGACGATGTCGCTTCGGTTGCGGGCGTTGCATTCATCTCGCTCATTCGGCCGTCATCTTCCTTGCCAGTTGCTTGCCCACGATACGGGCGACTACGTTAAACAGCAGCACGCAGATCATCAGCAGTGCGGCGGTGCCCCAGACGATCTGCTGTGCCTCGGGGCTGCCCTCGCCATAGATCTTGTAGATGTGCACGGCGAGCGACTCACCGGGGCGGAACACGTTCCAGGCGCAAGTGGGGCTCGACAGGTTAAAGCTCAAGAAGTTGAGGCGAACCGGCGAGCTCATGCCCGAGGTAAAGAGCAGTGCCGCGGCCTCGCCAAACACGCGGCCGGCCGAAAGCACGATGCCGGTCACGATGGCAGGCATGGCCTCGGGGATCAGGATGTGCAGCGTGGCCTCCCAGCGGGTAAGGCCCATGGCCAGGCACGCATCACGCTGGGCCTGTGGCACGTCCTCGAGCGCCTGCTGAATCACGCGCACCAGGATGGGAATGTTAAACATGGTGAGTGCGACGGCGCCGGAGATGATGGAGTACTTCCAGCCCAGCTGCACCGAGAACACTAGAAAGCCAAACATGCCGACGACGATGGAGGGCAGCGAAGACAGCGTCTCGATGGCGGTCGAGGCGATGTCGCGGATGGGTCCGTCCGGCGCGTACTCAACCAAAAAGACCGCACCGCCCAGGCTGATGGGCACCGAGATGATCAGGGTGATCAGCAGCAGATAGAACGAGTCGAACAGCTGATAGAGCACGCCGCCCTGGGTTCCGTTGGCGCGCGACGGCTGCGTGAGAAAGCCCGGCTGGAACAGCGTCGAGATGCCCTCGAACAGGATGTAAGCCACCATGGAAACGACGATGAGCATGACGATGGCGACAATCACCGTCAGCACGCCCGTGGCGATGCGGTCTTGCCTTTGGACACGCCCGAGTCTCGCCTCGTCGATATGGATGCGCGTGCTAGCCACGAGCCTTCGCCCCCTTGCGGCCGATAAGGTGGATGATCAGGATAAAGATGAGGCTCATGCCCATCAGCAGCAGACCGAGCGCCCACAGAACATCGTCCTGGGCCGAGCCCTCGGCATAGACCGCCATGGATGTGGTGAGCGTGGTGGTAATGGTGGACGCCGGCGA
The DNA here is from genome assembly GCA_022720335.1 of Collinsella sp. Lineage (GTDB taxonomy): Bacteria > Actinomycetota > Coriobacteriia > Coriobacteriales > Coriobacteriaceae > Collinsella. The sequence goes on along the minus strand of JAIHVJ010000047.1, from coordinate 8,392 downwards.
CAGCAGCGACGTCGGCATGGCCTCGATGCCGCCGATAACCATGCGCACGGCGAGCGTTTCGCCAAAGGCGCGGGTCATGCCCAGGATGATCGCGGTCATGAGCGAGGGCATGGCACTCTTGAGCACCACGTGCCAGATGGTCTGCCAGCGGGTGTAGCCCAGCGCGAGCGAGCCCTGACGGTAGCTGTCGGGCACGGCGCGCAGGCCGTCGACCGAAAGCGTAGTCATCGTCGGCAGAATCATGACTGCCAGTACGATGGCACCGGGCAAGATGCCCAGACCCGTGCTCACGTGGAAAACGCTCTTCATAAGGCCGACGACCACGTGAAAGCCGATCAGGCCAAAGACGACCGAGGGAATGCCGGTCAAAAGCTCAATAAGCGGCTGAAAGACCTTGGAACCAAATTTGGGTTGGATCTCGACCGCAAAGATGGCGGAGCCGATGGCGATGGGCAGCGCGATGAGCGTGGAGAGCACCATGACCGCAAACGAGGTGACGATCAGGGGCAGGGCGCCGGTATAGGGCAGACCGTTTTCGGCTGTGTTGGCCAGGTCCCACTTGGTGCCGGTGAAGAACTCGACAACCGAAACGCCATCCTTGAGAAAAGCCGAGAGGCCCTTTTGGGCGACCATGAAGATAAGCGCGGCAACGACAAGCGTCACGAGCGCTACGCACGCGCCCGTGACGCCCAGGCCCACGTTCTCAAGGTCGCGCTTTGGCAGCTGTTTTGCCATTGCAAACCTTTCCGGGGGCGATTACTTATTTAGCAGAGACCTTGCCGCTGGCGTCCTTGACGACCTTCATGGCAGAGACGGGGATAAAGCCCTGCTCCTCGACGAGCTTGCCCTGGACATCGTCGGAAAGCATGAACTCCAAGAAGGCCTTGGTGGCCTCGTCGGCGTCCTTAGCGCAGTACATGTGCTCGGTCGCCCAGATCTTAAAGGAGTCGTCGGTGACGTTCTTGCTCTTGGGCTCGACGCCCTCGACCTTGATGGCGTTGAACTTGGAGTCATCGAAGTGCGAGAAGTCCAGGTAGGAGATGGCGTTGTCGGTGCTGCCCATCTGAGTCTGGACATCGCCGGACTTGTCGAGCTCGGCGTCGCCCTTAAAGTCGACTGCCTCGTCGCCAAAGACGGCAGCCTCGAAGGTGGCGCGGGTACCGGAACCGGCCTTGCGGTTGAGAACGACGATCTTGGCGTCGTCGCCGCCGACCTCCTTCCAGTTGGTGATCTGGCCGGAGAAGATGCCCTTGAGCTGCTCGAGGGACAGGTCGTCGACCTTCACGTTCTTAGAGACGACGGGACCCATGCCCACGACGGCGACCTCGTGGTCGACGAGGTTCTTGACCTGGTCGGCCTCGAGCTTGGTCTCGGCGAAGACGTCGGAGTTACCGATGGTGACGGTGCCGGCGGCAACAGCGGTCAGACCTTTGCCCGAACCGTTGCCCGAGCCGGAGACGGAGACGTCGGGGTTGGCATCCATGAACTTCTCGGCAGCGGCCTCGACGAGAGCCTGGAACGAGGAGGCACCGTCGTAGGTCACCTCGCCGGAGACGGACTCGGCAGCAGCGGCGCTACCCTTGTCGGCGGCGTCGGATGCGCCTGCGCCGCCGCAGCCAACGAGACCGAGACCGACGATGCTGGCAAGACCACCAGCAAGGCCGAGGAACTGACGACGAGAATAAGCCTGATCGAGCATGATCTTCCTTTCGTACATGCGAATCGCGGGCACCCTGCCCGCTTTGCTGTTTGGAAAGATACGACCCCGACCGGGCAGCACCCGCGCCAACTGCGGTTTCTTACGGGCATTTGATAAACCCTTACCGCAAGCGCGGCAGGGCTTTACAAACGAATAACAATCCCGCTGACATGCATGGCCCGCCTTTTACACCGATAAAAAAGAAGTTGCGGTGAAATAGTTCCTGTTTGGCTGTTAGGCAGCCGATTCTAGGAACTATTCCACCGCAACTTAGATTGGCAAAACGCCGCAACCTTAAAGCTCGAGCTCGTTGAGCCTTAAGATCGCAACAATATAGATCTTGAGCGCTTGCTTGAGCTGTTCCTCGTTGGCACACTCGTTGGGGCCGTGCATCTGGCCGCCCCACGCGGGCAGCTCAAGGCCGGTCTCCTCGGGGCCAAACGATACGGCGCGGGCAAAGTTGCGCGCGTACGTGCCACCGCCCATGGCGAAGGGCTCGGCATGCTTGCCCGTAAACTCGTTATAGGTATCAATCAGCGCTTTCACGGCCGGATCGTCGGCAGAGACCGAGAACGGCACCTTGGTACGACCCACGAGATACGTCACACCAAAGCGGCCCACGAGCGGCTCGAGCTGCTCGCAGATGGTATCGGCGCTCGTGCTGTCGGGGAAACGCACGTCGATGACCTGCTCAATGTGGCCATCCACCACGCGGATGACGCCGGGGTTGCACGTGAGCGGGCCAAACGCCGCGCTCGTCGCATCGATGCCCAAGCCGCGACCATAGGCGTCCGCATGCACAAAGGCCAAGAACTTGACGAACTCGTGCTCGGCAGGCGTCAGCAGGCGCTCGTCGCGCGCACCAAACGCGTCCTCGGCCTCGCGCAGGTACGTCACGATCAGGCCGACGGCGTTGATCGTCCCCTCGGGCATCGAAGCATGGCCACCAATACCGTGCGCAAAAATCTGGGCATGGCCGTTCTCGAGCGCCGTAATCTCCAGGCGGTCGGCGTTCTCAACAGGCGCCGGCAGCTCATCGGCGGCAATCGCAAGCTCGCAGATAGACTGCGACGGAATGGCGTTGCTCGCCTCGGCACCGCTCCACGATACGATGCGCCCGCCATCGATCTTGGGGCTCACAAACGTCGCCCCAAACTGGCCCTTCTCGGCATTGCAGACCGGGAACTCGGCATCGGGCGTAAACAAAAAGTCGGGGTCTGCGTGGTTCTCCAGATAATGGTGAACGTCGGACATGCCCACTTCCTCATCGCAGCCCAGCAGCGCGCGGAAGGTATAGCGCGGCACAATGCCGTGTTTGAGCAGATAAGCGCCGGCGTAGAGCGACAACACCGCCGGGCCCTTGTCGTCGATCACGCCACGGCCGAGCAGCCAGCCCTCGCGGCGCTCCATCGCAAACGGGTCGGTGTTCCAGCCGGGACCGGCGGGCACCACGTCCACGTGGCAGATGGTCGCGAGCTGCTTGTCGCCGCGGCCAGGGATATCGGCAATGCCCACATAGCCCTCGTCGTCGCTCGTCTGGTAGCCGAGCTTCTGCGCGATGCCGAGCGCGCAATCGAGCGCGTCACGGACCGGGCGGCCAAACGGCGCGCCGGGCTCCGCATCGGCAGAAACTGCCACGGACGGATAACTCACCAGCTGCTCGATATCGGCGACGACATCCTCCCAGACCTCGTCGACGTACTCAGCAACGCTCTGCTCCACCTGATTCATGGACGACCTCCTTACCAATGAGCGGCGAGCGTGCCCGCCCCTCACATCACATACTTATATTGCGAAAAGTTTAGCAAGCTCGGCCACCGAGTGCACCACCGCATCGGCGCCCGCGGCCTCGTGCTCCCCCGGCGCCGCCGCGCCCGAATAGATGCCGATGCACGGCACGCCCATCACGTGCGCACCCTCGACGTCGTTAAAGCGGTCGCCGATCATCACGGCCTCGTCCGCGGTCGCGCCCAGGGCCGCCAGCGCATCGCGGACCGAATCCGCTTTGGTCTCGCGCCCCTGCGTCGGATTCATGCCAACCACGGCTTCGAACTGGCAAAGCCCCAGCTCATGCACCATATCGATGCACTTTGCCTCCATGCGAGACGTCGCGACCGCCATGCGATGCCCCTGCGCGGCCAACCCATCCAACAGCTCGGGGATCCCATCGAACACGGGGTACTCCCCCGGTCCCAGCTCATCAAAAAAGGCGCGGTACTCGTCGGCCACCACGAGCGATTCCTCGCGCGTAAAGCCGTAGAAGTCGTGGAAGCTCTTCCACAGGGGCGGCCCGATCATGCGGCGCAGGTCACCCATCTGCGCCTCCGAAAAACCGCGCGCAGCCAGCGTCTTGCGCGTCGAGGTCATCACCGCCCGGCCCGTATCGGCCACCGTGCCGTCAAAATCGAACAGCACGACCGGCCGTTTGCCTATCTCCAACGCCCCCATCGGCATTCCTCTTCCCCAGTTGACGATTTCCACACCGACACTTCAAACTGTTGACTATTCAACAATTGAACCTAGTAATGTGGAACGACTCTACTATACTTGTCGCACTTTGCTCTCAGAAGGCGGCGCGCAAGCGCCCCAGCGAAAGGTGCAATTATGTCTTTTGCCATCATAACCGACTCCACGTCTGACATCTCCCCCGCCCGCGCCCAAGAGCTCGGCATTTACGTGATTCCGCTGCATGTAATTATCGAAGGTGAGGACCTGCTCGACCAGGTGCAGATCACCGCCGAGGAGTACGTCGGCCGCATGGCAGGCTCCGAGCAGCTACCGCACACCTCGCAGCCGAGCGCCGGTGAGTTCAAGGCGCTCTTTGATCGCGTGCTCGCCGACGGCCACGACAGCGCCATCTTTATCTCGCTGTGCAGCGAGTGGTCCGCCTGCTATGCCAACGCCAGCCTGACGGCCGAAACGCACGAGCTCGACGTGCGCTGCATCGACTCGCGCACCGGCTCGGGCGCCGAGGGCCTGCTGGTGGAGTACGCGCTGGCCATGCGCGAGGACGGCCGCAGCCTGGACGAGACCGAGGCGCAGATCCGCGCGACGCTGCCCGACGCCCACCTGCTGCTGATTCCCCGCACGCTCGAAAACCTCGTTAAGAACGGCCGCGCACCTAAACTCGCCGGCCAGCTCACGCAAATGCTCAACATTCGCCTAGCCGTTTCGCCGGAGTGGAAATCGGGCGAGATCAAGGCCATCAAGAAGGGCCGCGGCGCCAAGCGCATCGTCGCCAACACCATGGCCGACTGCCTCGCATTTTTGACCGAGCATCCGGGCTCCAGCGTGCGCGTGCTCACGACCGGCGCTGCCGAGGAGCAGGAGCTCGTCAACCAAGCGCTCGCAGGCCAGGACTACGTAGACGCCGGCACCGGCCCCATCGGCTGCACCATCGCCACCCACGTAGGCGTCGACGCCATCGCCATCAGCTACTGCCCCCGCTACCAGCCAACTCGCTAGGGACACCCACATCAGTTGCGGTGAAATAGGGACTGTTTTTGGCTTATCAGCCGCAAATCAATCCCTATTCCACCGCAACTTAGAAATCGGCGATCAGCCCAGCGGACCCTGAAAAAGCTCCTGATGAGTGCCCATTCGCACCAGCCTGATCACTGGGTTAGTCTTATGGGGCAGATATAGAACGACCACATCGACCAAGCCATCGGATAGGTGGAAATCGATGTGGCCGTTGTAATTGCCGCCCGGGTTTGAGAGCTCGTGGGCGCCGTACTCCGCCGGAAGCGACCCATGAGCCACAAGCTCTGCAACCGCCGCTTTAAACTCACTCTTTAGCTGCGGACGCATGCGCATCGTCCGTTTGTAATCCGCCTTAAACTGAGCCTCGACTTTAATCTCAAACATCGCTAGTCCTCATCGAGGAACGACATAAGCTCATCAGCGTCGTTGAATGACGGGCTATCGTCCGGCAAAATCCCCAACTCATGAGCCTCGGCGATTACCATGGCACGCCTCGTCGCCTCGTTGGGCACTTCCGCCCTTCCTACAATCTCAAAAGGAATCTTTCGCTGATTTACCAGCTGCCGAACAGCAAGGTTGAGATACGAATTGAGACTCAAGCCAACTGAGTCCAAGAACTCAGTCGCCTGTTCCTTGAGCCCCTCTTCGATGCGAACCGTCGTAGGCTTAACCGTTGCAGTAGACATACGCGACCTCCTCGCCTCGTCTTTTGCATCAGTATACCCAATTTAGATGGCAAACTGCCGTTAGATAGCATCAGATTGCCATGCATATCCATGTCGCGGTGGGCACGATTGCTCTACATCAGCCCGCCGAGCGCAATGTCGATGGCTTCGTTGAGGTCGTCGGTAATGTGCACCAGCTCCGGATCAAGCGGGCTGATCATACCGGCGTCCATCACCGGACCGTTAAGCCAGTCGAATAGGCCCTGCCAGTACTCGGTGCCCACCAAAACGAGCGGCATGCGCTTGACCTTGTGTGTCTGCACCAGCGTGAGCACCTCGAACATTTCGTCGAGCGTGCCAAAACCTCCGGGAAACACGATGGCGCCCGAGCTGTATTTGACGAACATGGTCTTGCGCACAAAGAAGTAACGGAAGTCCATGCCGAGGTTCACATATTTGTTGAGCCCGTGCTCGTGCGGCAATTCAATGCCCAGGCCAACTGACTTGCCGTTGACGCTCGCCGCTCCCCTGTTGGCCGCTTCCATGATACCGGGGCCGCCACCAGTGATGACCGCCACGCCGCGCTGGGCAATCTTACGCCCGACCGTGCGCGCCGCCTTGTAGAGCGGATCGGTCTTGGGCGTGCGGGCACTGCCAAAGATGGTCACCGCGGGTCCGAGCTCGGCAAGCGCGCCAAAGCCATCAACAAACTCTGCCTGAATGCGCAGCACGCGCCAGGGGTCGGCATGCAGCCAGTCGGTCGAGTCCTCGGGCGCCAGCAGGTTGGCGTAGGTGTTGTCCTTAGGAATCATGGGGCCGCGCATGACCACGGGACCGCGGCGGTACGTCTCGTCGTAGGCAGGCTCGCCCTCGACATTCTCGTTCTTAATCATGGCTACTCCTATCGAGAAAAAGAAAAACGGGCGGGGTCGACGCCATGCGCCAAACACCCGCCCGAACATCAACCATTCGGTATGGTACCCACGATGCATCAAGCGCTTGCAAGCTATCGGTCAGCGGTCGCGCAGACAGTGTTGGCGAACGTGATGACCGGCCGGCGCTCGCCCCTTGCCGTTGCCCGCGCTCTGCAAGCGCCCGCGCCGCTCTTAGTAGTCCACCGCCGCAGGACTGTTCATCCAGTCGCTCACAAACGCGCCGTAGCGGCCCTCGATAATGGCCTGGCGGGCACGCTGCATAAGGTTGAGCAGGTAGTAGATGTTGTGCATCGACAGCAGAATACCGCCGAGCATCTCCTTCTGCGTGACCATGTGACGGATGAGCGCGCGGCTGTAGCCGCCCGTGCACACCGGGCAGGTGCAGGTGGGGTCGATGGGGCCGTCGTCGTGCGCAAAGCGGGCGTTGCGGAAGTTGAGGCGGCCTTCACTGGAGAACGCCGTGCCCATGCGGCCGGTGCGCGTCGGCAGCACGCAGTCGAACATGTCGATGCCCACGCCAACGCCGCGCACGAGCGTGGTAGGGTTGCCGACGCCCATCAGGTAGCGTGGCTTGTGCTTAGGCATGTACTCGGAAGCCAGCGGCGCCAGCGTCTCGAACATGGTCTCGTGGTCCTCGCCCACCGAGTAGCCGCCGATGCCGTAGCCGGGGAAGTCGCCGCACTCCTCCAGGTGGCGCAGCGATCGCAGGCGCAGGTCCAGATGCATGCCGCCCTGAACGATGCCAAAGAGCGCCTGGTCATCGCGGGTGTGGGCCTTATAGCAGCGCTCGGCCCACATGCTCGACAGCTCCACGGCGCGCTCGACGTAGGCGCGCGTGGCAGGATAGCCGGGGCACTGGTCGAGCTGCATGCAGATGTCGGAACCGAGCTTCATGGCGATTTCCATGTTGTCCTCGGGCGTCCAGAACACGTGGCGACCGTCGTAATCGTTGACGATAAAGCGCACGCCCTCGTCGGTGAGCTTGACGGCGTCGTTGTGGCTGAAGACCTGGAAACCGCCCGAGTCGGTAAGAATGGGGCCATGCCAGTTCATAAACTTATGCAGTCCGCCCAGCTCGGCGATGGTGTCCTCGCCGGGACGCATGGACAGGTGGTAGGTGTTGGCGAGCACGATCTGCGCACCGAGCTGCTTGACGGTCTCGGTGGGGATGCCCTTGACGTTTGCCTTGGTGCCCACGGGCATAAAGATCGGCGTCTCGATGTCACCGTGCGGGGTGTGCAGTACGCCGGCACGCGCATGCGTCGTCGGGTCCTCGGCGATCAGGTCGAATTTAAAAAGGTTCTGGTCCATAAACTGGAACTCCTTGGTTGCGGTTCATACGCAAACCATTATACGGGCAACCCGCAAGAAGCACCGACTCGACAGAAACTGGCGCATTAAACAACTAGTCGTTAGGGACATTCTTAAACGACTACATCCAACAGCCAAGGCAACGCCGATGTTATGGCACCGACAGACACTATGACCCAATCCGAGGGCACTAAAAAGATAGGAGCCCCCGCTCGTGACCGCGGGTCGGGGCTGCGACAATGATGTTGAAGTGCCATAGGCGCAGCCGCGCCGCAACGAGGTTGGGAGGCTCCCATGCC
>JAIHVJ010000046.1 GCA_022720335.1 Collinsella sp. | reverse complement strand
TTTATGACGGTGGGTGCCGCGGCTTCGCTCACCTGCACGCTCAACGCCGTTACGAACCCGGGCGACGAGGTTATTGTTATCGCCCCGTACTTTCCGGAGTATCGCGTTTGGATTGAGAAGGCCGGCTGTACGTGTGTTGAGGCGCTCGCCGATGAAGATACGTTCCAGCTGAGCGTGGACAACGTGCTCAAGGCGATCAGCGATAAGACGGCGGCCGTCATCATTGACTCTCCCAACAATCCGACCGGTGCCGTATATACATGCGACACGCTGACGCGACTGGCCAATGTTCTGCGCGAGGCCAACGCTCAGCGCGATCCCGAGAATCCGATTATGCTCATCTCGGATGAGCCGTACCGCGAGATTGTGTACGGTGCCGAGGTGCCTTGGGTGCCCTCGATCTACGAGCACACCATCGTGTGCTACTCGTATTCCAAGTCGCTGTCGCTGCCGGGCGAGCGCGTGGGGTGGATCTTGGTTCCCAACACCAATCCGCAGGCTGCCCGTCTGATGCCGGCTGTTGCGGGTGCTGCCCGTACGCTAGGTTTTGTATGCGCACCGGCACTCTTCCAGCGCGTAATCATCGATTGCATCGATGAGCCGAGCGATGTCGAGGCCTATGCGCGCAACCGCACCGCGCTTACCGACGCACTAGCGGAGTACGGCTACACCTATGTTGAGCCGGATGGTGCATTCTACCTGTGGGTGAAGGCGCTGGAACCCGATGCGAATGCGTTTTGCGAGCGTGCAAAGAAGTATGAGTTGCTTGCGGTTCCCTCGGACAGCTTTGGTATGCCGGGTTGGTTCCGCCTGGGCTATTGCGTGAGTTACGAAACGATTATCAATTCGCTACCCGCTTGGAAACAGTTGGCGGACGAGTATCGTTAAAAGTAAAGCGCTCTGCCTACAATGTTTTACGTGAAACGGGGTTTGGTGTTAAGCCAGACCCCGTTGTCATGGACGTTGTGTCTTTGGGATGGAGTGGTTTTACGACTATCGAAGGCTATGCGTACAATGAATATAAGCGACGGCCGTGCCAGATAAGGAGACCTGATGCCCTACCTGCTTTCTTGTGACATTCATACCCATACGATATTCTCTGCGCATGCATATTCGACCATTGAGGAGAATGTGTACTGGGCGGCGGAACGTGGCCTGCAGGTGCTCGGATCTGCCGACCATCTGAGCTCTATGGTTACGGCTTGCCCCAACGACCTGCGCAGTTTCCAGTTCTTTATTAACCAGGATATCTGGCCGCGCATTTGGAGCGGCGTGCTGGTGCTTCGCGGCGCCGAGGTCGATATCGTTTCGCTGGACGGAAGCTTGTTTGGCGAGGACATTCCCGTGTCGCTCGATATTGCCGGCGATTCGTACAGTCGCCAGCATTCGCTGTTCGATTTGGTGACGCGTAATTTGGATTATTTGGTGGCAAGCGTGCATAATCCACAGTTTGCCGAAGGCGCGACGCTCACCCAAACGACCCAGATGTACATCAATGCCCTGGAGCACCCCAAGGTGTTCATGCTTGGGCATACGGGTCGTTCGGGCGTGCCGTTCGATATCGATGAGGTGCTGCTGGCGGCCAAGGCCAAGCACAAGATCATTGAGATCAATAACCATAGTCTTGAGCACGGTGCCGACACTGAGCATTGGGCCGTATGCCGCAAGATTGCCGAGCGCTGCGCCGAGCTGGGCGTGGGTATTGGTGTGTCGACCGATGCCCACATTGGTATGGCCATTGGCAAGCTCGAGCACGCCCGCAAGTTGCTCGACGAGATTCACTTCCCGCTGGACCTGATCGTGACGCGCGACCGCGAGACGCTGCTGCGCGAGATGGCGGCAGCCGGCGTATGCGACCTGCGCAAGGGGATGTAACGAGACTCATATGCCCAATGAAAGGGGGCGGTCCAGGCGGGCCGCCCCCTTTCCCGTGCCGGAGAATTAGCGGCGCTCGAGGACCGCGACGGTCTCGGTGTGGTCGGTATGAGGGAACATGGCGCAGGCAGCTTCGAGGAACTCGGGGGTAGAGCCGGCGCGCGGCGGATCGATGGAAAGGACATCGACCCGCTCGTTGTTATCGGCGGCATCCAGGATGCAATCGGTGGCGTCGTCGGCCATAAACCAGGCGCTGCGGGTGAGGCCGTTGAGCTCGGCATTGCGACGTGCGTCGGCAATGCCCGCCGGGTTGCGCTCCACGCCGAGCAGCATAATGCCGATGCCCTTTTTCTGGGCATCTTTAACTGCGCAAAGACCGATGGTACCGCTGCCACAGTAGGCATCCATGAGCACATCGCCCTGGTGCAAATCCATGCCGTCGATAGCGAGCTGATAGAGCAGCTCGGTCTGTTGCGGGTTGGTCTGGTAGAACGCGGTGGGGGAGATATCGAACTCGCAGCCGAGTAGCTGGTCGCGCATGCACTTGGCGCCATACACGATGCGGGTTTCCTCGCCGAGGATGGCGTTGCCGGGGCGTCCGTTGATGTTTTGGGCGACGGTGACGATGCGCGGATCGAGTGCGGCGACGGCCTCAAAGAATTCCTGCGCATGCGGTAAGTCACGCTGGGCGGTCACGAGCGTAACCATGACCTGGTCGGTACGCCAACCGCAGCGGATGACGGCATAGCGAAGCAAACCAAGATGCTTGTCCTCGTTAAAGGCGGGAATATGCAACCGCTCAGCTTCGCGTGCGATGCCGTTGAGAATCTGACGAGCGCCCGACGCCTCGACGGGGCATTCGGGTACGGCAACGATCTTGTGCGTGCCGCGCTCAAAGAAACCGCAACGGACAGCGCCCTCCTTACCGGGAGCAAAGGGAGTGGCAGCCTTATGACGAAAGCCACGCGGCGCAGGATATTTACCCGGGTCGCCAAGGGTGACGCCCATACCGCGAATAGGATCGACAGCAATGCTCTCGCGCTCACAAAGCTCGGCAAACAGCTCCTCCGTAGCAGCCTGCTTAGCCGCCAACTGCTTTTTATAAGGACGATTGAGCGCCGTGCACCCACCGCAAGATTTCATGATCGAACAGGGAGACTTGGGGTCCACGGCCTTACGCGCAGACGAAACCCGATCTTTATGCGAGCGCTTGGAACGAGTCTGAGGCGCTTTATCCCCGCCTCGACGAGAGTCAGAACGCTTGGTCTTAGCTCTGCTCTTGGTCGGTTTGCTTTTTGCAGCTTTAGAAGACTTGGATTTCGTAGAAGATTTCTCCTCCTTCGACCCCTCAGCCGCCTCGATCAAAGCACGACGAGCCTTACGCTCCGCACGAGATTCTGCCATGAATTAACCCCACTAATTTACAAATTGAAATCTGAAAGCATTGTACCGTGCCAAGCTAGCGGACGATATGCAAGCGTCCATTTCGTGTCAGTGATAAGTCCAACGATGTTTGCTCCCCGCCCATGCCGGGCAAACCCTCCCTTGTACTTTATCAAGGTAGAGTGTATGATTCTGGACGTTACACGACTCACTTTACTTAACTAAAGTGCCATCAAGGGGGAATACCATGAATACCGATATGTCTCGTCGTCAGTTTGTTGGTCTAGCCGGCTCGCTCGCCACGGTGCTTGGCCTTGGTCTTGTCGGTTGCGGCGGTGGCGCCGGCAAGGGCTCCGCTGCTGGCTCTGCCGCGGCCAAGGATGTGAAGGGTGCTGCGGAGTCCAAGAAGCTCGTGGTGGGCTTTGATAAGTCCTATCCTCCGTACGGCTTTGTGGGCGACGATGGTGAGTACACCGGCTTTGATCTCGATCTGGCCAAGGCTGTTGCCGATAAGCAGGACTGGGAGGTCAAATACGAGGCCATCGACTGGGACGCCAAGGATACGCTGCTTAACTCGGGCGCCATCAACTGCATCTGGAACGGCTTTACCATGGAGGGGCGCGAGGATGACTACACGTTCTCTGAGCCGTACATGCTCAACGAGCAAGTGCTCGTGGTCAAGAAGGACGCGGGCATCAAGAGCTGGGACGATCTTGCCGGCAAGACCGTGATTACCCAGACCGATTCCGCTGCGCAGGATGTGCTCGAGGGTGACCAGAAGGATCTGGCGGCGACGTTTGCCACGCTCGACACGATCGGCGAGTACAACACGGCCTTTATGCAGCTCGAGAGCGGCGCGGTCGATGCCGTGGCTTGCGACCTTTCGATTGCCCAGTATCAGCTTGCCGCCAAGCCCGATGCTTATACGCAGCTTGATGAGCCGCTGTCCAGCGAGCACTACGCCGTTGGCTTTAAGAAGGGCGACACCAAGTCGGCCGATGCTGTAGCCGAGTCGCTCAAGGCGCTCTACGAGGACGGCACGGTCAAGGACCTCTGCGATAAATATTCAAGCTATGGTTTGTCTTTCGATAATTGGGTGCTCAAGTAATGTCTATTCAGGTCATGATGCAGATGCTTGGCCAGGGTTTCTTGGTCAGTTTGCAGTTGTTTGTGCTGACGCTGTTGGGGTCGATTCCGCTGGGAATTCCCGTGGCGTTTATGCGCATGAGCAAAATCGCGCCGCTTCGCTGGATTGCGCGCATCTACATTTCGGTCATGCGCGGTACGCCGCTCATGCTGCAGATGTTTGCCATCTACTTTGCCCCGTACTACGTGTTTGGCATTTCGCTCACGCCCGATTCCAAGTGGACGGCGTGCGTCGTGGCGTTCATCATCAACTACGCCGGTTACTTTGCCGAGATCTATCGCTCGGGCTTGCAGTCCATTCCGCGCGGTCAATACGAGGCCGCCGAGGTGCTGGGCTATTCGCGCGTGCAGACGTTTCTGTATATCGTGATGCCGCAGGTCGCCAAGCGTATTCTGCCGGCGATGGGCAACGAGATTATCACGCTGGTCAAGGACACGTCGCTGGCGTTTGCCATTGGCGTGGGTGAGATGTTCTCGACGGCCAAGGCGCTGGTCGCCTCGCAGGTGAGTATGGTGCCGTTTGCGATCGCGGCGCTGATTTACTGGGTCTTTAACTTTGTGGTCGAGATGCTGCTGGGCGCCGCCGAAAAGAAGCTGGACTATTATCATGACTAACTCAGTGATGAAAATCGAAAACGCACGTAAGGCGTTTGGCGGCAATGAGGTGCTCAAGGATATCTCGCTTGAGGTGAAGCGTGGCGAGGTCGTGGCGATTATCGGGCCTTCGGGTGGCGGCAAGTCCACGCTGCTGCGGTGTGCCACGCTGCTCGAGACACTCGACGGAGGCTCGCTCTCGTTTGGTGACCTTGCCGTTGCGACGGATGCGGGTTCGGGCGCGGTCTATGCGAAGGGCGATGTGCCCAAGCAGGCGCGCTCGCGATTCGGTCTGGTGTTCCAAAATTACAACCTGTTCCCGCACTATACCGTGATGAAAAACATCATCGACGCGCCGATCCGCGTGCTTAAGCGCCCGCGCGAGCAGGCGGAAGCTCGTGCGGGCGAGTTGATCGCGCAGATGGGGCTTACGGGCAACGAGAACAAGGTGCCATGTGAGCTTTCGGGTGGCCAGCAACAGCGTGTGAGTATCGCCCGCGCCTTGGCGCTCGATCCGGAGATCCTGTTCTTTGACGAGCCGACCTCGGCACTCGATCCCGAGCTGACGGCCGAGGTGCTGCGTGTCATTAAAGACCTTGCCGCGCAGAATATGACGATGGTAATCGTGACCCACGCGATGCAGTTTGCGCGCGATGTTGCCGACCGCGTGGTCTTTATGGATGGCGGCCGCATTGTCGAGGAGGGTCCTGCCGAGCAGGTCATCGACCATCCACGCGAGCAGCGCACCCGTGAGTTCTTGAGCCGTATCGAGGGATAGGCTCAGGTATTTACTCAACTATTAATTGAGGCGAAGCCGCCGCAGGTCTTACGGTCTGTGGCGGCTTTTTGTTTGCATCGACGGGGTTCAATAATCGCCTCACAAGCTTGTCTCTTCCTCTCGCCGCCTGTATTCATACGTGTGCCGAAAGGTGTGCATGGACGGTCGCCCGTGAGGGTAGGGTGGTGGCATAGGACATTTGGAGGGTGAGTCGGCTCGGCTGCCGACCATGCTGCTCCCGGGATGGCATCAACCGCGAACTCTCCCCGTTGGCGTCGCGCAATGCGCGCGGCCCTGCAAGGAGGTCATCATGGGTGCTCCCAAGACCGGTAACGTAAGGAACGTGGTGCTCGTAGGCCAAGGCGGGGTGGGCAAGACTTCACTCGCCGAAGCCATGCTCCACCTTTCCGGCAAGACCGCCCGCCTGGGCGGCCACGACGGCACCAAGCCTACGCTCGACTATGACCCTGAAGAGGTCAAGCGTTCATTCTCCATCTCGACGACCATTGCGCCAATCGACTGGAAGGGCGCGCGCATCAATGTGCTCGATGCCCCGTGCTACCCCGATTTTATCGGCGACGCCTTTGCCGCGATGAGCGTCTGCGAGACGGCTCTGTTTGTGGTCGACGCCGAGGCCGGCCCGCAGCCTACGACGGTTAAGCTCTGGTATGCCGCCGAGGACCTGCGCCTGGCGCGTGCGGTGTTCGTAAACCGCCTGTCGCGCTCCGAGGCCAGCTTTGCGACCACGATGGACCTGCTGCAGGAGCGCTTTGGCACGCGCCTGGGCGCCGTGACCCTTCCCTGGGGCGAGGGCGAGGACTTTGACGGCATCATCGACCTGGTGCGCATGAAGGCGCGCCATTGCAACGGCACCGAAGCCGTTGAGTCGGAGATTCCCGAGGAGTATCGTGCCCAGGCCGAGGAGGCCCATGACCATCTGTGCGAGTTGGTGGCCGAGGCCGACGATGAGCTGATGATGAAGTACCTGGAAGGCGAGGAGACACTGACGCAGGAGGAGCTTGAGGGCTTGCTGTCGAAGGCGATTGCCGAGCGCATCTTTGTGCCGGTCTTTGCGGGCGATTGCATTAAGGAGCAGGGCGTCAACTCGCTGATGGACGACATCGCGACGTACTTCCCGGCGCCGACCGACTACGGCGAGATGCCGCTTATCGACGGCGATTCGCTCAAGATTTCGAGCGACGATGACCGTCCGGTGGCGTTTGTGTTTAAGACCCTGGCCGATCCGCAGCAGGGTCGCATCAGCTTTATCAAGGTGCTGACGGGTACGCTTGAGCCGGGTCTTGAGCTGATCAACGCGCGTACCCGCAAGGGCGACCGTCTGGCTCACCTGTATGTGATGTGCGGCCGCGACATGACCGAGGTCGGTCACGCCTATGCCGGCGACATTATCGTGGCACCCAAGCTGGCGGCCGAGACGGGCGATACGCTCTCGATTACCGGCAAGGTCGAGGCTGCGGCGTTTAAGTTCCCCAACTCGCAGTACCGCATTGCCATCGAGGCCGAGAATCGCGGCGACGAAGAGAAGCTCTACACGTTTATCGAGAAGGCCTGCAAGGCCGATCCGACCATGAGCATCGACCGCGACGAGGAGACCGGCCAGACCATTATCTCCGCCGTTGGTGAGGCGCAGGTTTCGGTGCTGCTCAATCGTTTGGAGGATCGCACCAAGGTCGTAGCCAAGAGCGTGCCGATCCGCATTCCGTATCGCGAGACCATTCGCCGTACGGCAAGTGCCCAGGGCCGCCATAAGAAGCAGACCGGCGGCGCCGGTCAGTACGGCGACTGCTGGCTGCGCGTGGAGCCGCTCATTGGGCCCGACGGCACGAGCGATGGCTATGAGTTTGTGGACGAGGTCGTGGGCGGTCGCATTCCGCGCTCGCTGATCCCCGCCGTGGACAAGGGCGTCCAGGAGACCATGAAGGACGGCATCATTGCCGGCTATCCGCTCACGGGCATTCGCGTGGCTGTGTACGACGGCTCGTATCACAGCGTCGACTCCAACGAGATGGCGTTCCGCGCGGCGGCTCGCATCGGCCTGCGCAAGGCATGCGCCGATGCCGACCCGGTGGTGCTGGAGCCCATCGAGGAAATCACGGTGACTATTCCCGAGAGCTACGCCGGCGCCGTGATGGGCGACATCTCGGCCTCGCGCGGTCGCGTGACAGGCATGGAGACCGATGAGCGCGGAGACACCGTGGTTATCGCGCAGGCACCTCTCGCCGAGCTGACGGATTACTCGACGCGCCTGCGCTCTATCACGCGCGGCACGGGTGACTTTACCATGAAGCCCGCCGGCTACGAGCAGGTGCCCTATGACGTTCAGGCCAAGCTGGTCGAGCGCTATGAGGAGGGTCGCGCCAAGTAGCGTGTGATTTTGCCTGCAATGTAGGTGCTGACGAAAAGGCCGCCCTGGGTAACCGGGGCGGCCCTTTTTGATCCCATGGGGACGGAGGAAAACGAATCATTTTTGGGTTACGGGCGGTGCGGTCGGCACTAGTCTCCGGATGCCTGGTTGCGGCCGGTGGCGTAGTCGATCTGCACGTGCGGCTGCAGGTTGTAGCAGTACACGTGGAAGCAGAGGGTCTTGCCGTGGTCCTCGACCGATTGCGCCTCAAGGCGCACGCCGCGGCAGACAAGTTCCTCTTCGTTATACATGGGTGTGACGCGATAGAGCACGTGGTTGCCCGTCTCGCGGATGTAGCCGAGAATCTGCTCCTCAAACGGCAGCATGCCTGTCTCGTTGAGATAACGCGTGCCGGTGAGGAGATTCTTGCGGTTGGCGTTTTCGCCGCAGAGCGACCAGGCGATGAGATGGCAGCGGTTGTAGAGGCTCTGGCCCGGAATAAAGTCGTAGCGCTGCTGGCGCCATCCAGCGGGATGGATACGCGAGATATCGCCGCGCTCGCCTTGACCGAGTGATTCGGGGCCCACGCAGGCGAGCGCTTTGCGGGTGCGGCCCAGGCTGTCAAGCTTGGAGAACTTCTTAAAGCAACCCTCTTCTGTAGCGCGCTCGTATTCATCGAGCGTGAATGATGGTGTGCCGAGCGGGTGCGTGCTGTCGGCGCGCAGGGCAACGTAGGGGTTGCCGGCGTAGTCGGGAATGCTGCTGAGATAAACACCGCGGGCGCGGTTGAGGTCGGGGTTTTCGACCTCGTCGATGGGGGTGGCGGCGCTGTCCGCGGAAGCGCCGTCGCCGGTGTCGGTTGTGGCGGAATCGGAGCCATCGCCAGAGTCCTGGCTGTTTTGAGGGTCCGGGGAGCTCGCCGTTCCTGATTCGAGCCGATTGACCAGGTCCGCCTCGTCGTCGGTGCGGCTGGGACTTTCGTTTTGTTTTTCGGCCAGAGCTGCCGCCTGTTCATCACTTTGCGGCGACAACAACTTGGGCGCTCCGTCGAGCGACCCTGTGAACAGCGCAAACCCCAGCACCACGGCGGCGCCGATGGAAAGTACTTGCTTGTAGGCGGACTTGCGCGACATTGCGGCTCCTGGATGGACGGTTGGGAATCTACCAGTCTAGCAGGAGCCGGCAGGGGCCGTTCTGTCGAACAAATGCTCAAGATTTGGGATAGACGCTACTGATTCATTTGCCTCATATGAAGCTGCAGCGGTTGTGCATGTGGGGCTATTCGGAGTTTCCCCAGATAAAACCTGTCAAAATAAACCTGTCCCTTTTTGGTAGGTTGTGGGAGCTCGGGTTTGCTTGTCTCGCGTGACGTTGCGTGGAATAATCGAGGCGAACCATCTTAACTGGAATTCATTGCGCTTGCCCTTCGGCTGCGCCTATTTTCGGAGGCATCATGAGGGTCGTTAAGCGCATTAATCACAATGCCGCCTTGCTTGTCAACGATAAGGGAACCGAGCTTGTGGCGCTGGGGAAAGGCATTGGTTTCCCTGACGGCCCCGATGAGGTTTCGCTTGCGCAGATTGAGCGCACGTTTTACAACGTTGATGCACGCTACCTGCCACTTCTTAACGAGATCGATCCCAAGGTAATGGAATTTAGTGCGCAGATTGCCGATGTCGCGCGCACCAACATTTCGCGTGAGCTGTCGGCGAACCTCCCTTTTACGCTTGCCGACCATATCAGTTTTGCCATCAAGCGCTGCCGTGAGCACATGTATGTTCAGATGCCGCTTTCTTGTGACGTTCAGCAGCAATATCCCATTGAATTTAAGATTGCGGCGCTTGCCCATGCTGGCATAGAGCGCGAATTCGGTTTATCTATGCCACGCGGGGAGAGGGCAGGCATCGCGCTCTGCATCGTTAACAGCGTTATGGCAAGTTCTAGTAAGGCAAAGTCAAACGACGTCCGCCGCGAGGAACGTCTGATCGAAAAGCTCGTAGCGATTATCGAGAAAGATCTTGCTATCGCCGTTGATCGCGATGCTTTTGACTATGCACGCTATGACACTCATGTACGCTACTTGTTAGAGCGCGTCCGCACCGGGGAGCCGCTTAATACCGATAATGCGGCGCTCTATCGTCCTCTCTGTGAAGAGCATCCGGCTATAGCGGCTTGTGTTGACAAAATGGCAGAACTTATCGAGGAAACGTATCATGCCTCCATCGTGCCCGAGGAGAAGGTGTATCTCATGCTCCATGTCAATCGGGTCTATGCCGGCAACGTGACGGGCGAGGTGTCAGCCGACAAATAGGCGCTTTCTATACCGTTCAGGGAAGAAAGCCTACCGCTCGCAGACTTTTGGGCACCATGAGGCCGCCGTTCACATGGCAGAGCTGATAACCTTGGCGTGACATAAGGTGTTATTCGAGAGCTGAGCTTCCGAAGCGTGACGTAAAGACAGAGCGACCTGTCGATGTCTCGTTTTGGAGCTCTTTGTCTTTACGCCGTTTCCCTCAACAATCGAATACTTCTGTGCGGACGACGGGCCACCGTCCGCTTTGTCTCCTCGCGCGCGCAGCGAGGAAGGAACCGGATCGTTCGAAAGGGAAGATGATATGGCTGACAATAAGAAGATCGCAGCCGATGTGCTCGAGGCGTTGGGTGGCAAAGACAACATCACCTTTGCAGCCCACTGCATGACGCGTCTGCGTTTTAACCTTAAGGATATGGAATTGCCTGACATTAACGCTGTTAAAAAAATTAACGGCGTCATCGGCGCTCAAATATCTGGCGGGCAGTTCCAGGTGATTATTGGGCAAAACGTGCCTAAGGTGTATGACGAGCTCATCAAGATGAGCGGCTTGGCCAAGCAGGAGAGTATCGACGAGAACCTCGATGCAAGTGGAGTCAAAACACCGCTTACCCCGACAGCCGTTGGCAATGCGATTCTTAACTACCTCTCGGGCTCCATGGTTCCGATGATTCCATTGCTGCTCGCTTCGGGCATGTTCAAAACCGTTGCCGTCGTACTCGGGCCAACGATGCTCAATCTCATTGCGGATACGAGCGATCTATATGTCCTGCTCAATATGCTCTACAACGTGACGTTCTACTTTATACCAGTCTTCTTGGGCTTTTCGGCCGCCAAGAACATTGGCGCCACGCCTATGTACGGTGCTTTTATGGGCGGTGTGCTTATCGAACCGACGTTTATGCAAATGGCAGCCGAGGGAAAAGCCTTTAGCGTTTACGGCATCCCCTGCGTGCCTGAAAACTATGCACAGACGGTCATTCCCGTCCTGCTCACAGTGGCCTTGATGTCCGTCTTCGAAAAGTTCCTGCGCAAGCATATGCCTGATTCGCTTACTACGGTGTTTACGCCGCTTTGCACGCTTGCTCTGACTGTCCCCTTTGCGCTTTGTCTGCTTGCCCCTCTTGGCTCTTTGTGCGGCAACGGTCTGGCTGCAATCTTTGGGTTCCTCGGCGCCGAGGGAGGCATCGCGGCGATTATTGGTGGCGGCTTGCTTGCGGCAATTTGGTTGCCCATGGTCATTACGGGCATGCATGTCGCGGTCATTATGATTGCCATTGCAAACTTCATGTCGACGGGCTCTGACAGCTTTATTATGGTCGCTACTACGGTTTCGCTGTGGGCTGCCTATGGAGCGGAGATTGCGACATGGCTCAAACTCCGCAACAAGGAGGAAAAGAGCCAATGTGCCGGCTATCTTGTCGCCCAGCTCATTGGAGGCGTCGGCGAGCCGTTCATCTATGGCATGCTGTTCCGCTATCGTAAGCTGTTCGTTGCCTGCATGGCGGGTTCATTTGTCGCCGGTGCCGGGGCGATCGCTTTGCATGTGAATGCCTATCTTGCTGGTGCTGCTTCAAACGTGCTTAATATTATGACGTTTGTCGGCGGTGGCAACGAGAACCTGGTCTGTGCCGCTATCGCTTCGGCAGCTGGCTTTATCGTAAGCTTTGCCGTTGCCTGGTTCTTTGGCTTTAGCGAGGATGAGCTGGAGAACGGTCCGATTTCCGAGCGCTAGAAAAGCGGTCGCATATAGGTGGTTCAGCTCAAAAAATGCCGCCTATAGATGATTCCGCAGGGCGGTATGTTTGCTGCCGCCCTGCATATTATGTCGAAGGGGTTGTTACATATGCTTATCAGTGAGGCTATTCAAGCTATCCAGGACTATTGCGGCGGCATCGATGCTTTTACCGGTAAGCCCATCGAGCTTGCGACGACGCGCGATCGGGTGCTTTACGGCAACGTCGATCAGCAATGTACCGGAATCGTTACATGCATTTGGGCTACGGCGGAGGTAATTAGCCGTGCCAAGGAGCTTGGCGCCAACCTGATTGTTCCGCACGAGGCGCTGTTCTGGAACCACGGAGACAGCCGTGAAGTGGTCGCGGGGAACGAGACCTTTGAGGCAAAGTGCGCCTTGCTTGACGATTGGGGTGGAGCGGTTTGGCGTTGCCATGACTATATCCACTCGGGCGTTCCGCTCGCCTCGGACGGTTCAATGGTCGACGGCATCTTTTACGGATTTGCGGCCAAGATGGACTGGCTTGGCTCCGCGGTAGACAAGTCATTCATGAGGTACCGCATTGAGCCAACGCCGGCCCGCGATCTTGCGCAGGCGCTCGTACACAAGCTTGGATTAAATGGAACGCGCTTGATCGGCGACGGTGACGCGCTCGTTCGCAATGTCGAGATTCCCATGCACATTATGGGACGAGATAACGACGAGATTGCCCATATCGACTCTGATGACATCGATTGCATTTTGGCCATGGAGTTTATCGACTTTACGGTGAGTGAGTACATCCGCGACGCCGCAATGCTCGGTCAGGGGAAATGCGCCATCCATATGGGTCACTTTAACGGCGAAGAGCCGGGTATGGAGTGCATGGCGGCATGGTTGCCCGCTGCGCTTGGGGCTGCCGGCGGTGAGTTGCCGGTCACTTTTGTGCCCATGGGAGACACGTATCAATACGTGCTGGCATAAATAGAACAGGGCCGCGACGTTTTATAGTGCCGTGGCCCTGTTTGCGTTTCCCCAGATAAAACCTGCCAAAATGGTAGTGTCGAGAAAGTTGGTGTAGCGCCCGATCCGAAGTGAGTCGGCCCGGCGTACTGGAATCTGGAATACGGTTGATATCCTATGCCGCCTCGACCC
>JAIHVJ010000256.1 GCA_022720335.1 Collinsella sp. | reverse complement strand
GGCCTCGGCCATGTCGCGCGTGAAGGTCAGGCGGCCCAGCTGGTCGTCGACCACGGTGACCTGCGTGAGCCCATCCTCGGGGTCGGCGACGCGGTCGGAGAGGCCCCTCATCGTCTTGACGAAGTTGCGGCCCTCGCCGATGACCCAGCTGGAGCGCATGATGTAGCGGCGCGGGCATCCTGCCACGGCGATATCGCCGGCGGCCTTGGTCTGGCCGTAGACGGACAGCGGGCTGAAGGGCTCGTCCTCGGTATGGACCTCGGCGGTGCCGTCGAAGACGTAGTCGCTGGACACGTGGACCAGCGTGATCCCGTGCCCGGCGCAGGTGCGGGCGAGAAGCGCCGGCCCGGTCGCATTTGCCTTCCAGGCGATAGTTCGGCCCTCGGGCGTCTCCGCATTATCCACGGCGGTGTAGGCGCCGCAGTTGATGACAGTGCCGTAGAGCGACCAGTCGTACTGCGCGTAGGCCTCCGGGTCGGACATGTCGAAGGTGTCGATGTCGCAGAAGTCGAAGTCCTTGGCGACGCCGCGCTCCTCGGCCAGCGCGCGCACAGCATGGCCCAGCTGGCCGTTGCAGCCGGTGACGAGCGTCCTCTTGGGCGCCATCGGGACGACGTCCTTGAGCATCGGGTGGTTGAGGTCGGCCTCGGAGACGGTGGCCTGGTCCAGCGGGATCGGCCACTGGATGTTAAGCTCCGGGTCGGCGAGGTTCACGAAGGTGTAGGTCTTCTTGAGCTCCAGCGACCAGTGGGCGTCCACCAGGTAGGCGTAGGCGGTGCCGTCCTCCAGGGCCTGGAAGCTGTTGCCCACGCCGCGCGGGACGTAGATGGCCTTGGAGGGGTCGAGCGTGCAGGTGTAGACCTTCCCGTAGGTGGCGCTGCCCTCGCGCAGGTCCACCCAGGCGCCGAAGACCGAGCCGCGGGCCACGGAGATGAACTTGTCCCAGGGCTCCGCGTGGATGCCGCGGGTGACGCCCCTCTTCTCGTTGTAGGAGACGTTGTTCTGGACGACGCGGAGGTCGGGGATGCCCAACTCGGTCATCTTGGCGCGCTGCCAATTCTCCTTGAACCAGCCGCGCGAGTCGCCGTGGACGGCGAGGTCGACGACCTTCAGGCCGTCGATGCCGGTCTCGGTGACGGAGAGGTCCTTCTCGAATGCGATTTCTGCCATGTCTATCCCCCTCCTACTGGCCCTGCGCCCTGTACCTGGCCTCGGTGGCCTCCTTGGCCGGGCGCCACCAGGGCTCGTTGGCCACGTACCAGTCGATGGTGGCCTTCAGGCCCCCGGCGAAGTCGGTGTGCGCCGGCCTCCAGCCGAGCTCGCGCTGGAGCTTCGTGGAGTCGATGGCGTAGCGGCGGTCGTGGCCGGGGCGGTCGGCGACCCAGTCGAAGTCCTCGGGATCCCTTCCCATCGCCTCCAGGATCATGCGGAGCACGGTGATGTTGTTCTTCTCGCCGTTTGCGCCGATGAGGTAGGTCTCCCCCATGCGGCCCTTGGTCAGGATGTCCCAGACGGCCGAGGAGTGGTCCTCGGTGTGGATCCAGTCGCGCACGTTCTCGCCCCTCCCGTAGAGCTTGGGGCGGACGCCGTCGACGATGTTGGTGATCTGCCTGGGGATGAACTTCTCCACGTGCTGGTAGGGGCCGTAGTTGTTGGAGCAGTTGGAGATCGTGGTGCGCAGGCCGTAGGTGCGGGTCCATGCGCGCACGAGCATGTCGGAGCTGGCCTTGGTCGAGCTGTACGGCGAGGAGGGGTGGTACGGAGTCTCCTCGGTGAACTTCGCGGGGTCGTCGAGCGCCAGGTCGCCGTAGACCTCGTCGGTGGAGACGTGGTGGTAGCGGACGCCGTGCTTCCTCACGGCCTCCAGCAGGCGGAAGGTGCCCTCGACGTTGGTGCGCAGGAAGGGCTCGGGGTCGGCGATGGAGTTGTCGTTGTGGCTCTCGGCCGCGTAGTGCACGATCGCGTCGTGGCCCGGGACGATCCTGTCGAGCAGCGCAGCATCGCACTTGTCCAGGACGGTGACGTGGACGTCCGGGTGGTTGTTGACCACGTAGTGCACGAAGTTGCTGCCGATGAAGCCGCAGCCGCCCGTGACGATGATGTTATGGGGCACATTAGCCATCATAGTAATCAATCCAATCAATAGGCTCAAAGCCGAATAAAGAATTTAGAGAGTCGCTCTGCAAACTATCAAACATATGCTCGCATTGAAGAAAAGCGAATTCATCCCTGCTCTTTAGCAAACGTTCAATCTCCTGCGAAATCTTTAAAAATGGATCTGAGGTAGGAAAAAGGAGATTAGCACTTACTCCCAAAGAAGACCGGAAATCTCGCGAGTCCTGAAGCTCGATTTTCGCAATCAGCCTATCTGAATAATCGAAGCCTCCGAAGTAGCTCAGATCTAAATCACTCTCTCTGCCAACTAAATAACCATTTTGGAAAACTGGGCGCTCAGCAATTGGGGGAAGAAGGGTCGTTAACTCTAGCTGGAAAATGCCAGTAGAAAGGTCAAAAGAGAGAGGTCCTTGCGGATATGGAAGTCCAAACACATAAACGACTGGCCTGTCGCTTTCACATGCTCCATGCAGCGCAAACCAACAAGCAACCGAAAGACTTGATGTCATGTCAAGCAAAGGCGTAGAACAAACTTCATAATGCTGAAGAACAGCCCAACGCTCAACTTTTCGTTTTAACCGTTCCCCTATGTCAAAGGGAATGATGCAATTAAGCGTCAGTTCGGCTTCATTTAGCCGAACAACCGCCTTATCAAAAGCAACGCTTTCACGACAACTCTTTTTATCTAATCGATAAAGGCTTGGAATGATCCTGGAATTACCAGCGTAGGAAAAGTACTCTTTAGTTTGTCCACGGAACAACAATCTGTATTCTGGATTCGCCGAAGCAAGAGCAGCAACCATGCGGACAAGATCGATATAGGTTTTCGCAAAGAAAGGCTTACTTCCTTTAACCTCGAGAGCTGACTTAGGAAGATGGCCAGATACAGCTCCAAGCAAAGGGGGATAGTTGATTACGCCTATTGCTTCCAATTTATATCCAATCAAAACGGCTAGTACTCGCGCGGGCTGTTGACGATCTCGCCGGCGGCGACCTTCTTCAGGTGCTGCCCGTAGACCGACTTGCCGTAGGCCTTCGCAGCCTCCTCCAGCTCGGCGGTCGTGATCCAGCCGTTCTCCCAGGCGATCTCCTCGGGGACGGACACGGGCAGGTCCTGGGAGTGCTCCACGGCGCGGACG
>JAIHVJ010000045.1 GCA_022720335.1 Collinsella sp. | reverse complement strand
CTGGGACGAAACGCCCATGGCCGAGATGCCGTTTACAAAGATTCCGATGCTGCCCCACATAAGCGCGGCGATCAGCACCAGCACATAGCCCAGATTGCTCTTCTTCAACGCAGCCTCCTCGGTATTGTTTCCAATATGTTTCGTACTACGTTATAGTCGTTATATACATTTTTCAAGACACAAATCGGCGAGCGGAAAAATCTGCTCCCCACATACTCATTGAGTAGTCATTGGGGACGCACTTAAATGACTGGTCATTCAAGTGCGTCCCCCAACGACTAGGACTGTCCCCAACTGCCGGCAGAAAAGGAACGTTCCCAACGTCTAAGGCGCCGCTGGTTGAGCATAAGTCAGCGAGCGGGCCGCATTTGAGGCAAGGTGACGTGAAACGAAAGGGCGCTGACCTTCTGGTCGCGCCCTTGAAGTTGAACGTCAGATTGTCCAAATGCGGACCGCTCAGCGTCGAGCCGTTACGCGGTTTGGTAAAACCGCGTAACTAATACTCAAGCTTCCACATGTAGCGGCGCGTCATGTAGTCCTTGTGGGTGACGGCGGAGAGCGCGCGCATATACACGTTGTTGAGGATCGGGGCAAAGATCAGGTGGTTGAAGTACTCGCTCACGCTGTCCTTGATGTCGTTGAGGCCGAGCTCCTTGGCGTCGAGCTGATAGACGCGCTCGCCACCGTACTGGTTGACGAAGCGGATGCCGCGCTCGTCGTTGCAGCGGCTGCGGCCGACGCTGATGAGCTGGAACAGCGAGGTGCGCTTGTCCAGGATCTCGAAGGGGCCGTGGAAGAAGTCGCAGGTGTTGATGGTGCAGGAGTCGATCTGCAGCATCTCCTGCACGTTGCAGATGCTAAAGACGTAGGCGGCACCAAAGAGCGGGCCCTGGGCCATGACGTTGATGCAGGGCTTGTCGGCGTTCTGCTCGGCCCACTTGGCAGCGAGCGGACGGGTATACTCGACGGCCTTGCGATAGATGGGGTCGACCAAGTCGAAGGCGGCCATAGCGGTCTCGTACTCGGCATAGCCCTCGGTCTGCTGCGTAAGCTCCATGGCGATCATGGTCACGACGGCGGAGTTGGTGCGGCCCATGCAGGACTCGTCGACGGCCAGGCTGTCGTACTGAATCTTGTAGTCGCAGACCTCGGTGAGGCCGGACTCGTCAACATAGATGGCGATGGTGCTGGCGCCGTGGTCCTTGGCGACCTGGGCGGCAACGATGGTCTCCTTGGTGCCGCGCATGGACACGACGACGGCCAGGGTGTTCTCGTTGACGTAGGCCGGGGTGGCGTGCACGAACTCGTTGCTGGTGTAGCTGGAGCTCACGACCTGCGTGGCCTCGTGCTCCATAAAGTACTGGGCAGGATAGTTGCCGCCGTTGGATCCGCCGGCGCCAATCCACACGACGCGCTTGATGCCGCCCTTGTCTGCCTTGTCAGCCAAAACCTGGGAGACGACGTCCTTAACCTGTTCCTGAGTAGTCATCGTGCATCAGCCTTTCTTCTCGTTTGATGCTCTCGATGGCATACAAGTTACATACATGTTTTGGTTATGTCGACTAGTTGTATGCTATATTTGTCTTAGAAATTTTGCTGGTAAGGTTTTCGGTAGCTCGATACCAGCGGTTTTATTGTTGTGTTGAATACATGCTTGCTTAGATAAGCATACAAGTTAGATATAGGCTGATCGCATGAACGCTTCATCTAAAAAGAAACTGAGCCAATACGAGCGCTTGGCGGGTACGCTTCGCGACCGCATCGCCGCCGGCATCTACGCACGCGGAGACAAGCTGCCGTCCGAGATGGAGCTCATGGACGAATCGGGGCTGTCGCGCAGCACCGTGCGCCACGCCCTTAAGGTGCTCGTTGATGAGGGCCTGGTGCGCACCGAGCGCGGGCGTGGCGCCTTTGTGGCCGACACGCCCGCGCTCCACGAGAACAACCTGGTGTTTTCGAGCTATACCAAGCAGGTCGAAGGCCAGGGCATGAAGCCCACCACGCGCACCGTGGACTCGGGCTTTGCCAAGGCGGCCGGCAGCATAGCTAAGTTCTTTGACGCCGCCGTGGGCAGCAAGCTCGTCAAACTTGTCCGCCTGCGCTACCTGGACGACGCGCCGCTGTGCCTGGAGACCACCTACCTGCCGCCAAGCTTCGAGACGCTCATCGATCGCGATATTAACGGTTCGCTCTACGCCACGCTGCGACAGGAGTTCCATCGCGCGCCGGCACAGGGACATAAGACCTTTGAGGTGTGCTACGCCTCGCAAAACGAGGCGTTTTTGCTCAACGTTGAGCGCGGGCAGGCGCTGATCCTGATCACCGACTACGTCTACGACACCGACGGCCGCCCGCTCCACGTCTCCAAGCGCATCCAGCGCACCGACCGCGCCAAATACACCGAGCCCATCGGCTAACCTGCCAAAATAAACCTGTCCCTAAATGGTAGGTTTGGGGAGGTCGGGGAACCAGGTTGGTTTGGGTTGGTTGGGTGTGCGCTCAGCCAGGACCAGCTCCATCCAGCACATGTCGTACCAGCGGCCGAACTTTTGGGCGCAGCGGTCGAAGGCGCCCACCAGGCGATATCCCATATGGGCATGGAAATCCTGACTGTTGTGCGTCAGATACTCGTCGTCCTTATCGTGCGGCACGGCAATGAGCGCGCACATGTTGGTGATGCCCATCGCGACCAGGCATTGCTTGAGCGCGTCGTGCAGTTTGCGACCCAGCCCGCCATGGCGCACATCGCGTGCCAGGTAGATCGATGTCTCGACCGACCAGTCGTATGCCTCGCGGCTGTTGAGCTGACTCACATAGGCATAGCCTACCGGACGCCCGTCCAACTCCATCACCAAATACGGATAGCGCTTGAGCGTACGCTCGATGCGCCCGGCGAACTCCTCAACGCTCGGCACCTCGTATTCGCAGGTAATCGCCGTCTCGCGCACATACGGCTCGTAAATGGCAAGCAACTCCGGCGCATCATCGGGCGTCGCCAGGCGAATCGTCGGCTCGGACATCTCGGTCATACAACCCTTCTCCCCCAAAAGCAAAGGCCGCCCTGCGCCAAGCTCAGGCGTAGGGCGGCCCCTTGTCATTACATCAGGCTACAGGACAGCCGCCAACGCGTCGATATCCTCCTGCGTCGTGGCCCAGCTGGTGCAAAAACGCACCACCGTGTGGGTCTCGTCGTACTTTTCCCAGTACTCGATCGAGGCATGCTCGCGAATGCGGGCCATGTCCTCGTTGGGCAGAATCACAAACTGCTGGTTTGTAGGCGTCTCCAAGAAGAACTGGTAGCCGCGCTCGTGCAGTACGCGACGCAGCGCCTGAGCGGTCTCAATCGCCTGGCGACCAATCTCAAAATACAGGCCGTCGGTAAAAAGAGCCTCGAATTGCACGCCCGTCAGGCGGCCCTTGGCCAGCAACGCGCCGTGCTGCTTAATGCGCGGAATGGGATGCGCCGGGGCGTGCATGCCGCAAAACACCACGGCCTCGCCGCAAAGCGCGCCGCACTTGGTGCCGCCGATGTAGAACGCGTCGCACAGCTGCGCCAGCTCGGGCAGGGTAATGTCGCACTCATCGGCCGCCAGCGCATAGGCCAGGCGGGCGCCGTCCACAAACAGCGGAATCTCACGCTTCTGGCACACCGCATGAATCGCCGCGAGCTCGGCCTTGGAATACAGCGTGCCGTACTCAGTCGATAGGCTCACGTACACGGCGCCCGGGAACACCGTGTGCTCGTAGCTCTCGTTTTCGTAGAACACCTGGATATAGTTCTCGAGGTCCTCGGCGTGCATCTTGCCCTCGTAGCCGGGGATGGTGAGCACCTTGTGGCCGCCAAACTCGATTGCGCCCGCCTCGTGGCAGGCGACGTGGCCAGTCTCGGCGGCAACGACGCCCTCGTAGGGCGCAAGCAGCATGTCGATCACCGTCGCGTTGGCCTGCGTGCCGCCCACCAGAAAAAACACGTCGGCATCGGGGGCCTGACAGGCCTCACGGATAAGCTGCTTGGCACGCTCGGTGTGCGCATCGGTACCGTAGCCGGGCTGCGGCTCCATATTGGTGTCGACGAGCGCCTGCAGCACTGCCGGATGTGCGCCGTGGGAATAATCGTTGTTAAACGCGAGCATGGCAATCCTCTCTAGCCGGGCACGGGCCCGATGATTCAAACGGGGCTATTGTACGCCGTCCGGATAAGCAATGCGCGCGGCAAGGCACTCAAGTGCCAGTACCAGGGCAAAACCGCAGCTCACGTCACTCAAAAAGTGCGCACCGATCACGATGCGCCCAAAGGCGACGAGCGCCGCGATCACAGCCGCCGCCCAAAAAATCACGCGGCGACGCGACGGTTTTTCCTTAAAGGCTGCCGTGGGAAGCCCGGCGAGCATAAGGCCGATCGCCGCATGCGCCGTGTGTCCGCTCGCAAACGACTTGAACCCGTCCTTGATCACGCCGGCGGCGATATAGGTCCACTTGTCGGGATTGCCGATCACCCACCACGGCTGAAAATTGAGCCCCGGCGTGACCTCGATCACGCGCATGCGCGGGCGCGACCACAGTGGCTTGACGATCACGTTGAGGATGATGGCCTGAGCGATCCACACGGCAAGCACCATCAACGCCCAGCGCGTGAGCTCGTCGGGCTCGGTCGTGCGCGTGAGGCGATAGACGATAAGGTTGGCAGCGATGACCAGCACAAACGTCAGCACCAACTGAGCCGCAATGAGTTCACCGCCAACCCTCAGGGACGAAACGATCTCGTAGCCGGTCAGGCCAACGTTGACGAGGATGCCGAGCGCGGCAAGCCATTTGCTGCCCCTGGAGTCGGGACGCACCGCGCGCACGAGCATAACGCCCAACTGGTAGCTCTGCCCCGCCACGCCCCCTACTTGTTAGTCATCGTCGCTCGCGCCTAATTGCTGCAGCAGCATGAGTGCCGCGGCCACGGGGCCGGTGCCGTCGTTGGCGTCGAGACCGCGACCCAGGCCGCTGCCCGCGCCGGCGCCCGCCTTGTAGGGCACCGACAACTTGCGGCTCTTGGGGAAGTTCACCGCGCCATAGCGGGTCTTAAGCTCAAAGGCCACCTTCTTGGGCACGTCGACGCCCAAAAACGTGATGCGACCGCCGCTGAGCGTGACGCTCTCGAGCCCCAGGCGCTCGCCGCGAATGCGGATGCGCGCGCGATTGAACAGGTTGAGTCCCGCCAACGGCAGCTCACCATGCGCGGCCTCGGTCTCTTCCTGCACCTCGTCAATGCTCTCCAGGTCCTCGGCCGCTGCGAGCTTACGGTACACGAGCACGCGCTGGTCCACCGCCGGCAGGTACTCCTCGGACAAGAAGTAGTCGGCCGGCAGGTTAATACCCACGCTCGCCGCCTCCACGCCGGCATCGTCGTCGCCGCGCGCCTCGGCCACGGCCTGTCCCAGCATCTGCGTAAACAGGTCAAAGCCCACACTCGACAGGTTGCCGTGCTGCTCGGCGCCCATAAGCGAGCCGGCGCCGCGGATCTCCAGGTCGCGCATGGCGATGCGCATGCCGCTGCCCAGGTCCTGGAATTCGGAAAGCGCGGTCAGGCGCGCCGTTGCCTCCTCGGTGAGCGGCAGCTCACCCGGGAACATAAAGTACGCGTAGGCCTGCGTGGCAGAGCGGCCCACACGGCCCTTGAGCTGGTAGAGCTGCGCCAGGCCCAGGCGCTGCGAGTCCTCGATGATCAGCGTGTTGGCGGTCGCGTTGTCGATGCCGCTTTCCACGATGGTCGTGGCGATGAGCACGTCGATCTTTTTGGTCGCGAACTCGATCATCACGTCCTCGACCTCGCGCGGGCTCATCTTGCCATGCGCCACGCCCACACGTGCCTCGGGCGCGGCCTCGTGCACGCGCGCCACGGCATCATCGATGGTCTTGACGCGGTTGGACACGTAATACACCTGACCGCCGCGGCCCACCTCCAGGCGAATCGCCGCACTCACCACGTCGGGGTCGTACTCCCCCACGTGCACGATCACGGGACGACGCCCGGTCGGCGGTGTGGTGATCAGGCTCATGTCGCGCACGCCGCTCGTGGCCATCTGCATGGTTCGCGGAATAGGCGTTGCCGAAAGCGTGAGCACGTCGATTTGCTC
Source organism: Collinsella sp. (assembly GCA_022720335.1). Lineage (GTDB taxonomy): Bacteria > Actinomycetota > Coriobacteriia > Coriobacteriales > Coriobacteriaceae > Collinsella. The sequence continues at coordinate 10,880 of JAIHVJ010000045.1, read as the reverse complement.
ACGCAGGTTCTTGAGCTGTTCCTTGTGCTGCACGCCAAAGCGCTGCTCCTCGTCGATGATCACCATGCCCAGGTTCTTGGGGTTCACGTCGGCAGAAAGCAAGCGGTGCGTGCCGATGAGCACATCAATCGTGCCCTCGGCAAACGCCTTGAGCGCGCGCTTCTGCTGCGCCGGGGTGCGGAAGCGGCTGAGCACTTCGACCTCCAGGCCAAACGGAGCAAAGCGCTCAAAGAACGTCTCGTAGTGCTGCTGGGCCAGAATGGTCGTGGGGCAGAGCACCATGACTTGGCGGCCGGAGTCCACGCACTTAAACGCCGCGCGCAGGGCAACCTCGGTCTTGCCGAAACCCACGTCGCCGCACAGCAGGCGGTCCATGGGCTTGGGCGCCTCCATGTCGGCCTTGATGTCGGCGATAGCCTCCAGCTGGTCGCGCGTCTCGTCGTAGGGGAAGCTCTCCTCCATCTCGATCTGCTCGGGCGTGTCGGGCGGGCAGGCGATACCGGTAATCGACGAGCGGCGCGTATACAGATCGACCAGGTCAAACGCCAGCTTTTTGGCGTTCTTGCGTGCCTTGTTGGTGGCACGCGTCCAGTCGGCGGTATTGAGCCTGGTCAGGCGCGGCTTGTCACCGTCGGGACCGACGTATCGCGTGATGCGGTCGACCTGCTCGAGCGGCACGTAGAGCTTGTCGCCGTCGGCATATTCCAGCAAAAAGTAGTCGCGCTCCTTGCCGCCCACTTCTTGGCGCGCGATCTCGCTAAAGAGTGCGATGCCATGAGTGGCGTGCACCACGTAGTCGCCCGGCTTAAACGGGAATGTGATCTGCGTAATGTCCACCTTGCGGCGGCTGCGCGCGCGGTTGGCGTCCATGCGGGCGTTGAGGTCGGCAATCGAGAACACGGCCAGGTTGGCATCGGGCACCACCACGCCCTGCGGCAGAGCGGCATCGACAAAGGTCACGCGTCCGCGCGAGATAGTAGGCACGGCGGCGCCGGCGGCTGCCTGGGCGGCACCTGCCTCGAGCGAGCGGGCGTTGAGCGCATCGGCCTTGCGCTCGCGAATTGCAGCATGGGCATCCTGACGGGCAGCACGGTCGGCAGAATCTGCCGCCGCCACGCGCACGCGCTCGCCAATGACGCCGGCGTTTTCGGGCGCCGCGGTCAGCGATTCCTCAAAGGTAATGCCCTCGTCGCCAAAGGTGAGCTCCATCGACTCGCGCGCACCGCGGTCGGGAATGGCAAACACGCAGGCGTAACGCTTGCCCACGACTTCCTGAATGCGCGTCATAAAGCGATTGTCCGAACCCGCGATGGCCGGCTGCTCAATCTTGAGCTCGGCCGTAACCGCACCGCCGGCACGGATGAGGCTTACGTAGTTCAGGCGCTGCTGAGCACCAAAATCGAGCTGCTGGGCACGTACATACAGGCCATCCAGTCGGTCGACCCCCGCCTCGCCGGCACGGGCCTCGATATCCTCGTAGGCACGCAGGCAATCGTCGAACAGCGAGCGCGGCTCGGACAGCACCACGAGCGCCTTGCCGCTCACGTGCGCCAGCGGGCTCACGGTCTGGCCGTACATCACCGGCAAAAAGCGGTCGAGCTCGGGCGTGACGATGCGCGCATCCACCATCTCGAGCAGCGCTGCCAGTTTGCTGTCGTCCTGGCTGGCGCGATAAAGCGCCACATGCATGTTGTGGACGGCCTCGTCGGTAAGCGCCAGCTCACGGCAGGGGAAGATCTCGATGCTGTCCTCGTTGCCGATGGTCTGCCCCGTTGAGCTCACCATGCGACGGATGCGATCGATCTCGTCGCCGAAGAACTCGATGCGCACGGGCGCTTTTTCCTGCGCGGGGAACACCTCGACGGTGTCGCCGTGCACGCGGAACAGACCAGGCGCGTCGGCGGCGCCGGCATTGGTGTAGCCCATGCCCACCAGGCGCTGCGGCACCTCGTCAAAAGGAATCTCCTCGCCCACCGCGAAGGTCGTGGACTCCCAGTAGCGGCTCTCGACTGGCGGCACGCAACGCAGCAACGCGCGGGCCGAGGCGACCATGATGCAGTTGTCACCGCGAACGATGCGTCCCAGGGCCTCGCAGCGCTGGGCAACCACAGCATCGTCGGGCGCCTGCTCGCGCCACGGATAGTCCTTGCGCTCGGGAAAACGGCACACGTGTGCCAGACCCACGTAGGCGGCAAGGCTGCGCGCGGCGCGATCGGCCGCATCCTCGCCGCTCACAATGTAGACCGTCGGGCGCGGACGGCGCGCAAACTGGGCGGCCGCCATAAGCGTGCGACCCGACTGCGACACGGCCAGCGTCACGTCCTCGCCGGCATCGAGTCCGACCTCGACGGTCTGCAGCGCCTCGGCAGTGTAGAGCTGCGCGGCTATACGGTGAATGAGCATGCTGTTCCTCCGGCATCGCAACGCCAAAAGCCCGCCGGGGCAAGCTCGGCGGGTCGTACGTCAAATACATTGCCTGTCATGGTAGCGCATGGAGAGGACTCCGGCTCAAGGGCAAACCCAGCCCCGCAAAAAACGCCAGACGAAGATGCGTTCCGCCCTACCCCGCTACGCGCACGCTGGGGCACAAATCTGCCAGCGGACACTCGTCACACTTGGGCTTGCGGGCATCGCAGATCTCGCGACCAAAGGTGATCCACTGATGGTTGACCGACTCCCAATACTCGTGCGGCAAAATCTTGAGCAGATCCTGCTCGGTCTTGAGCGGCTCCTTGGCATGCGTCTTGGGACTCAGCATCAGGCGGTGCGCAATGCGGTTGACGTGCGTGTCCACCGCAATGCCCTCCACGATGCCATACCCCACGTTGAGCACGATGTTCGCCGTCTTGCGTCCCACGCCCGGCAGCTTCACGAGCTCCTTCATGTCGGCCGGCACCTCGCCGCCATAGTCGGCGACGATCATCTGCGCGGCCTCGACGGCATGCTTGGCTTTGCTCTTGTAGAAGCCGAGTGACTTGATAGTGTCTGCCACGTCAGCCACGCTCGCCCCGGCCATGGCCTCGGGCGTGGGCCACTGGGCAAACAGCCGCGGCGTCACCTTGTTGACCTGTGCATCGGTCGTTTGCGCCGAAAGCAGCACCGCGATCAGCAGGCGGAAGGGATTCTCGTGGTCCAAAAAGCACTCGACCGGGCCATAGCGACGGTTGAGGCGCTCACACACCTCGATGGCGCGCTCGCGCTTGGCGGCATTGGTCTCGCGTGGCATAACGACTCCTCGGCTCAACGGCACAATAAACTTATGGGCACAATTGTCCCACGTCCGAGACGCTTACGCCTCCAAGAATGCACCGGTCTGACGGCCCCACAGGCTCGCGTACTCGCCACCCGCCTCGACAAGCTGCGCATGCGTGCCGTCCTCGACAATCTCGCCATCGGCCAGCACCACAATGCGGTCGAGCGCCGCCACGGTGGACAGGCGGTGCGCCACCACAATGGAGGTGCGCCCGCGCATCAGGTTCTCGAGCGCCTCCTGCACCAGCGCCTCGGACTCGCTGTCGAGGGCAGAGGTCGCCTCGTCGAGCACTAGAATCGGCGCGTCGGTTAGGATGGCGCGGGCGATAGCCACGCGCTGACGCTGGCCGCCCGAGAGCTTGACGCCGCGCTCACCCACCATGGTGTCAAAGCCACGGGGCAATCGGTCGATAAACTCCAGGGCATTGGCCAGGCGCGCGGCTTCGCGAATCTGCTCATCAGTGGCGTTGGGACGACCGTAGGCAATGTTTTCGCGAATGGAGCGGTGGAACAGCAGCGCCTCCTGCGGCACGTAGGCAACCTGGCGGCGCAGGCTTTGCTGCGTGCAGCGCGAGACATCCTGACCGTCCACGAGCACGCGGCCGCCCTGGACATCGTCCAGGCGCAGCAGCAGCTTGGTGAGCGTCGTCTTACCCGAGCCCGATTTGCCCACCAGGCCCACGCGCTGGCCCGCCGCCACATGAAGTGTCAGGTCATCGAACACGTTCTCGCCCGCCGCAGCGTCACGGTACGCAAAGCTCAGGTGCTCAAAATCAATCGCGCCCTCGGTTACTTTGAGCTCAGGGGCGTCCGGGTCGTCTGCCACCAAACGCGGCTCGTCCAGCACGCGCGTCATCTCGGCCGCATCGCCCAAAGCGCGGTTGATACGCTGCATCATGGAGCTTACGTAGTTCAGGCGCATGGTGAGGTTATAGGTGTAGGTAAAGATCATGACGAGCGAGCCGGCCGAGACGCCAAACCACGCATTACCGCCCGCCACGAACACACTCACCACGGCCATGGTGATGACGATAAGACCCGAGGTCGTAAAGTTGCGCTGCATCATGGCGTGCATCGAGACCGTCTCGGCATCGCGCGCGGCACGATCGGCGACGTCGAACAGATCGCGTTCAAAGTCCTCGCGCCCGCAGGTCTTGACGGCCAAGATGTTCGTGACCGCGTCGGAGAGCACGCCCGAGAGCTTGTTCTGCGCGGCGGACGTCGCGGCCGAAAGCGGCATGATGCGCTTGTACATAAGCCAGACAAACGCAATGTAGACGACCATGATGCCCACCAGGATCACGGTAAACGTCGGCACCACCGGAGCGAGCGCCGCCACCGTGCAGACGACCGAGGTGATGGTGGGGATGAGCGAATACACCGTCACGTCCACCAGCCCCGTATGGCCGCTCATAAAACGGCTCGTCTGGCTCACGAGTGATCCGCCAAAGCGGCTGGTGTGAAATGTCATGGATTGGTTGGAGAGCGTGTCGAAGCATAGACGCGCCAGGTGATAGTTGCCTGCGATCTCGAGCTTGTAGACGGTGTAGTCCTGTAGCTTGGAGAGGATCTGACCCACCAGGTTAACGAGTACGAGCGCCAGGATATAGGGGCCGAAGACCTCAAACACCTGGTCACCCGCCACGGGACCGGCTTGAACGCGGTCGACAATGAGGGCCATCACATAGGTATTGGCAAACGTCAGCAAAAAGATGTAGCCCGCCGACGAGAACACCGAGAGAAAGACAATCAGCGGCTGCGTGCGCGTGACACCCCAAAACCGCTGCAGCGTGCGGCGCACGGTGGAGCGACTGAGCGGGCTGGTGCTTCTCTGGGACATGGGCTTCCTTTCGCGTCTGATAGGGCGAAACGCCATTGTTGCACATTGGAGCACGCTTCAGACAAGTGCGATGCGAAAAGCGGTGGGGCGCCCGCGTTTGCGCCGGTGCCCCACCGTCTTGTTGCAATTAGTCCTCGTCTTCTTGGTCCGCGAGAAGGCTCGCGGACGTGAGTCCCAAGATCTCATCGGCTTGGTCGGCGTCTTCCAGCGCGTCGATGTCCTTGAGCTTGCGCTCCATGACGTTGGTGCGCGTGGTGATGATGCCCTCGACCGTTTTACCCGCGGTCTCGATCTGCTGCTGGGCGCGGCGCAGCGCCTTTTGATAGCGCGGCAGCTCGGCCTTGACGGCGGAGAGCACGCGCAGCACGTCGTCGGTACGTTTTTGCAACTTAAACGTCTGATAGCTCATCTGCAGGCTGTTGAGAATGGCCGCCATGGTGCTAGGGCCGGCAACGTTGACGTGATAGTCGCGGCCCAGGGTCTCGATAAGCCCGGGGCGGCTGACGACCTCGGCGTACAGTCCTTCAAACGGCACGAACATGATGCCAAAGTTGGTCGTTGCCGGCACGCTCAGGTACTTTTCGCAGATGTCCTTGGCCTCGCGCTTGACCATGGTGTCGAGCGTCTTACGCGCAGCCGCCACGGTCTCCGCATCGCCCGACTCCTGCGCGTCGAGCAGGTGCTCGTACGCGTCGCCCGGAAACTTGGAGTCAATCGGCAGCAGCACGGGGTCGCCCTCGTCCACCGGCAGCTTGACGGCAAACTCAACGCGCTCCGAGGCGCCGGGCTTGGTGGCGACGTTTTCCAGATACTGGTCGGGCGTAAGGATGTCCGCCAGAATTGCACCCAGCTGCACCTCGCCCAAAATGCCACGCGCCTTCACGTTGCCCAGCACGCGCTTAAGGTCGCCCACGCCGGTGGCGATGGACTGCATGTCGCCCAGGCCCTTGTACACGGCCTCGAGCTGGTCGCTCACCTGCTTAAACGATGCCGACAGTCGGTCGTTGAGCGTGCGGGAGAGCTTCTCGTCCACCGTCGCACGCATTTGATCGAGCTGCACGTTGTTGTCTTTGCGGATGGCGCCCAGCTGAGCATCGACCGTTTCGCGCACCTTGTCCAGGCGATGCTCGATACCCTCGCGGTTGGCACCGAGCTGTTGGGCCGTCTCGCGGCGCAGGTCATCCATCCGGTCATCAGCTTGCGAAAACTCACGTGCGATGGTCAGGTAACGTTGCTGCTCCACGGCCGCATCTGTCGTCTGCTGCTGCGCGATGGCATTGGCCGTGCGGCGAGTTTCGGCCAGCGCGACGTTCAGGGCATCGAGCGCGTTGTTGGCCTGCTCGAGTGCTGCCAGCGTTTCCGCGCTACTGTCGCCACGCTCCCGCAACTCGGCACGCAGGCTCTTGAGCTGGAGGGCGCAAGCCACAGCAACCCCCACCGCCACCAAGGCGATCACAACAAGCACAATATCAATAGCAGACATAAACTCCGCCCAACAAACCCAATCGAGCACCAATCAAAACCGCGATCAATCTTACCCTGTCAAACGCAGCTCATGTCCAATCGAGCGCAGACAAGTTACCTTTGCGCTATGGGTGCTGGTCCGCTAGCTCTCCCAGCTGGCGCGGATGGTTGCTGCGACATCCCCCAAGCGCTGACCAAGAGCTGCCAAGTGCTGAAGTACCTCATTGGGCGAGGCGCCGTTGAGGATGCACGTGAGGGCATATGAGGCCAAGAAGATTGTCGCGAGCCCCAGCGGAATCAGCACGATCATCGCCAGCGTACGCAGGCGCTGGGCCCAGCGACGGTGACGCGCACGACGTTTATCGAACGCGAGCTCCTGCGCATATGAATCTTGCTGTACGGAATAGGCCTCTGGCGCCGATTCACACCCGGGCACAGCCGCAGGTACAGCAGCGGGCACGACATTTTGCGCAAAGGGCCGGGCTGCCGCCCCTTGCATTTGCATCTCCATGAGTCGTTGCTGCTGACGCAGCATGCGCTCAGCTTGTTGCTGCGGAGTCTCAAGAAACAGATCCATGCTGGCCTCCAAAATCGGAGCATTCGACGCTTACGACCAGCATCCCGCACCGCCATGACCGCGACAACGCAATCGCCGGCAATAGCCACAAAGTTTCTTTTGCTCAAAAGCCGTCGAAAAGCTCAACAACTCCCCTACCAGCACTTTCTCTGAGCTTTTTTCGCCAGCAATCTTTTGGCCTTCCACCCTTACGCCAACTGACCAAAATCTAACCAAAAGCTTGACGAAAATTGTGAAGACAGGGACCCCACACAAAAACGTGCCGTCCCAAAAGGGGCGGCACACAAACCAATCTATTAGCCAAAACTCGTTGGCAAGCTCGCGCCGTCAGACCCGCGGCGCACGCCTTTGCCTCGCGCGACCCTGCGAAGCCGTGAGCGAGAGGGAAAGGGATGCGCCGCCGGTCTGACGCCCGGAGCGGTAAAGCCAGCAGTTGCCCCGCGCTCCGCAGTCGGTGAAAGCAGATTACATGCCCGCGAGACCTCGAGCTGCGGTGGCACACATAAACGCCAGGACTAGGATCACGAGTGAGCCCGCGATGTCGACCAGCACGCCCATTGCACGACGCTCAAACAACCAGCTCTCAAAGTGCGGGGCGACGTTGCGCCAAACACGCCACAGCAAGATGCCCATACCGATGACGCCTGGGATATTGAGCAGTAGGATCTCGGAGCACAAAAGACCGATCAGGTTGCCGGCGGCAAAACCAGCGTCGCCCTCGCAGTATTTGCGATAAATCATGTACAACATGTACGCCACAAACGGCTGCAGGCACGCAGAGATAAACGTAACCACCATCGAGGGGTCCTGAGAAAAGACATCGGTGAGCTTATCCACGCTCGTGGCATCCTTAGAGGCCAGAAACAGGCCAATGACCACCACGGGCACCACGCCCAAGATGACCTCGACCAGAGTAAACAACTTGGCAGTCAAATCCTCACTAGCCGAATTCAAATGAGGCGCCCACTCAGGATGAGCATGCGCGCCGACCTTCTTGTCTTTCTCGGCACGATCGGCCTTTTTACCCTCGACAACCCGACGGCCAGGATCCTTGCGAGTTCCCGCCGCAGCAACCCGAGCCCGAGACTTCTTACCCATAAAAAACACCCCATCAGGTAGTAGATAAACGAAAAGTCGCTACCCAGTGTACCCCACCCATGAACGGTGCCGTCCCAACCAGTCCCCATACAAAAACGTGCCGCCCCTATCGGGGCGGCACACAAACTTTAATATCAGCTTTTCTGTAGCGAGCACGCGACGACCCGAAGCCGGAGCGCAGGGCGGGGAAATACCTTTGCCTCGCGCGACCCTGCGGAGCCGTGAGCGAGAGGGAAAGGTATTTCCCCGCCCTGCGCTCCGCAGTCCACGTTCGTATCGGCGCTAGTAGTTCACCACCTGCTCCTCAAAGTACGCCTTCGGGTGGTTACACACCGGGCACACCTCAGGCGCCTCGGCACCAACGTGCAGGTACCCGCAGTTCAGGCACTTCCACACCTTCACGCCCTCACGCTCAAACACCTCGCCCGACTCGATGCGCTCGACGAGTTTGTTGTAGCGCTCCTCGTGGGCCTTCTCGACGGCGGCGACGCCACGGAACTTCTCGGCGATCTCGACAAAGCCCTCCTCCTCGGCGGTCTTGGCGAACTCGTCGTACATCGTGGTCCACTCGTAGTTCTCGCCCGCAGCGGCGTCGCGCAGGTTGTCCAGAGTGCCCGGAACGGCGCCGTCGTGCAGATACTTAAACCACAGCTTGGCGTGCTCGGACTCGTTGCCCGCCGTCTCGGCAAAAATATTCGAGATCTGAACGTAGCCGTCCTTTTTGGCCTTGGATGCATAGTAGCGATACTTGGTGTGTGCCTGGGACTCACCGGCAAAAGCGGTCTCGAGGTTCTTCTTGGTTTGGGAATTCTCAAAATCCATAGGTGTACTTCCCTTCAACGCATGCCGCCCACAGACTTTGAGCGGCCTTGCTTTAAGGATGCCCTCATGCCGAGAATTTAAACCTTACAATCCCGTTCTTCAGATTCGAGTGAGCTACACACTCAGCCAACGATCGCCCTCGGAGCCGCAAAAGCCCTCGCGCTCCAGATCGGCAAGAATGCTTGCGACCAGCTCGCGCTCGACCGGCTCTCGGCCGGCTGCCGTCTCCATCTCGTTAACGCCTGCAACGGCTTCATCGAGCGTAATACCTGCCGGTTGTCCATCGCGCGCCGCCAGCAGCATGCGCACAATGTGGGCGCGCTTTTGGCGACGCGAGCCCTCAAACTTGGACTGACGACTATAGCCCGCCGACCGCCTGGACGGATTGGGCAGCGTCTTTTTAAGATACGCGCCGTAATCCAGCAACGCGTAATACCATGCGCGCGGCGTGTCGGCATCGTCTTGAGGCACGGCAAAGGGCGCAATCTCATCCGCCGCCGCACCAGGGGCCGCCGGACAGGCGGCTTGAATCAGCGGCACCAGCTCGCGATCGGGAACGGCCGGCACATCGGGAAAGAAATGATGCAAAAAGACCGTGCGCACATTGGTCTCTAGATACACGCCTGGAAGATCAAACGCAAACGAACGGATGCCCTGCGCCGTTGCCGGGCCAATGCCGGGCAGAGCGACCAAGTCACGCGTCTCACGCGGAAACTCCCCGTCCCAGTCCTCTACAACGCGCTGAGCGGCCCCATGAAGCGGAAGGTCGCGATAACGCAGGACCCCTTCCGAACGAATCATCGAACGAAAGGGGTCCTGAATCATGGCTATGCTCCTTATGCGGCGCTATTCCTCCCGGTAAGCGCACGCGCAGGTGGCGTACTCGGGAAACGCTTCGCGGTCGGCGAACTTGGGATCGACGGCCGGGAACTGGCGGTGAGCGACGATGTCGCCGAGCGAAACGGAATCGAGGTAGTCGCGCATCAACGCCTGGGCTCCGGCCCACAGGGGATGATAGCAGCACGCGCCCATGCGCGCACAGTCACCATCGGGCGCGGTGCAATCGTTCATAACCATAGGACCCTGAACGGCCTCGACGACCTGGCGGATAGTGACGTCGTCCGGACTGACCTTGAGACGCATGCCACCGTGGACGCCACGCAGGCTCTCCACAATACCGGCCTGGACCAAACCGTGCTGAATCGAGCGGGCAAACGAATACGGGACATTGACCTCTTCGGCAGCGGTGCGAACAGAAAGCAAACGCTCCGGATCCTCGGCAAGCATCGCCAGCATGCGAAGGGCGTAATCAGTCTTCCTCGATATGTCCATTTTTCCCCTTTCAAGGAATACGAACAGCTCGAACGAGCCCCGGGGCCGAGCTTGTGTCGAGACGCTAAATGACCGCCAGGACATCCAAATGGTAAATCGGATATCCACTGAGTGCCGCGCTTGGAGCGAAATGCATCAGATGCGGCGCACAGTGCAATTTAGTATAACCTAACCCCCTGTCTCGTAGAACAGGTGTTGCGCAACAAAGCTGTTGTTCAGACAGATATACTTATTAGATTTTACTTGCGTTCCCGAAGGCGCGGGGATTCTGGGCGAAGATGCACCAGGGCGATCGTTCTATCGAAACAAAGTGCATCAAACGCAAAAAGCCACGTCCGAAGACGTGGCTTTAATTGCGTTGGCGGGAAGTACGGGGCTCGAACCCGCGACCTCCGACGTGACAGGCCGGCGCTCTAACCAAACTGAGCTAACTCCCCAGGCAGGCGTTCGCGTTTGTTTCCGCTCGCGTGCGCTGCGGGGATTAGTATACACAGA
>JAIHVJ010000255.1 GCA_022720335.1 Collinsella sp. | reverse complement strand
CCCGTGGGAGGCCAGGGCGCCGCTGACCGGTGGACGGCACCGAGCCGTCGATCGACTTGAAGAAGGGGGAGGCCTCGCGGCCTCCCCCTTTTTTGCGTTAAAGGCGGCATTCACTAAGCAATTAAATCAATTTAATCATCCACCGCTGAATATAGACGTTCACCGTTCTTTGGTCGGTTCTTTGTTCTCAATGGACTAATATTTGCTTTAGCGCACTGCTGCGCTTGTCCTGTTTTACACGGGTCGTTTTATTGATTGTGACGGAAGGACTCATATGGCAGATGTTCATGAGCTGCTTGATACTTGGATTGCCAATGTCAAGGACGAGGAGCTCCTCGCTGAGCTTAACACGATGAAGGAGCAGGGTGATGAGGACGCCATCACCGACGCTTTCTTCCAGGATCTCGCCTTCGGTACTGCCGGCCTTCGCGGCACTATCGGTGCGGGCACTAACCGTATGAATATCTATACGGTCGGTCGTGCGACCCAGGGATTCGCTGACTACCTCAATGCGACCTTCGAGCATCCGACGGTCGCCATCGCTCGCGATAGCCGCAATAAAGGTGAGCTGTTCGTCAAGACGACGGCTGCCATTCTTGCGGCAAACGGCGTGACTGCCCTCGTGTATCCCAAGATTTCTCCTGTGCCGACGCTCTCCTGGGCCGTCCGCGACCTTAAGTGCTCCGGTGGCATTTGCATGACCGCTAGTCATAATCCGGCGCCTTATAACGGCTATAAGGCCTATGGCCCCGACGGCTGCCAGATCACCAGCGAGGCCGCCGATGCAATTTCTAAGGCTATCGCCGAGACCGATACGTTCACCGGCGTGAAGTCCATGGACTTCGATGAGGCTCTTGAGCAGGGTCTGGTCAAATGGATCGATGATTCGTGCCTCGAGCGTTATTACGACGCCGTTCTCGCCCGCGGCGTGACTAACCTTTCTGCCGAGGAGATCGCTGGCGCTCCGCTTAAGCTCGTCTACACTCCGCTCAACGGCACTGGCCTCATTCCCGTCACGACGGTGCTCGAGCGCGCTGGCATCACTGATGTCACGGTTGTTCCCGAGCAGAAGGAGCCTAACGGCGATTTCCCGACCTGCCCGTATCCTAACCCCGAGATTCGTCAGGCCATGCAGAAGGGCATTGACCTGTGCGAGCAGGTTCACCCCGATCTGCTGCTTGCAACCGATCCTGACGCCGATCGCGTTGGCGTTGCCGTTAAGAATGGCGATGACTATCTGCTGCTGACCGGCAATGAGATGGGCGTTCTGCTGCTTGACTATATCTGCAAGACCCGCGCTGCTCGCGGTGAGGACCTCACTAAGAAGGTTGCTGTCACTACTATCGTTTCTTCCGCCATGGTTGACGCTCTGGCCGACGAGTACGGTTTTGAGCTCCGCCGCTGCCTGACGGGCTTCAAGTACATCGGCGACATTATTACTTCTCTTTCCGATGCTGGCGAGGTCGATCGCTTTATCTTCGGTTTTGAGGAGAGCTACGGCTATCTGGCCGGTGACCACGTGCGCGACAAGGACGCCGTGAGCACTTCTCTTCTGATTTGCCAGATGGCGCAGTATTACAAGCTCCAGGGCAAGAACCTTGCAGATGCGATGCACGAGCTGTACGAGAAGTATGGCTACTATCACAACAAGACGATTTCGCTGAGCTATCCGGGCGCTGAGGGTGCGGCAAAGATGGCCGGCATCATGGCTGGTCTGCGCGAGAACCCGCCCGCGGAGCTCGCCGGTTCCAAGATTGAGGCTGTCGTGGATTACAACACCTGCGTGAACGGCCTGCCGAAGGCTAACGTCATTGAGTTCGATCTTGAGGGCGGCAACAAGGGTATTGTTCGTCCTTCCGGCACCGAGCCCAAGATTAAGCTGTACATCTTCGCTAAGGGCGCGGATGCCGCCGAGGCTGATGCCGCACTTGACGCGATTGAGGAGTCTGGTCGCAAGCTGCTGGCATAAGGTATTTAAGAGTCTATAGCTATAGATGGGCTAAAGAGGGGATCTCGGATGCGAGGTCCCCTCCTGTTTTTAACCAGCCAGCCGAGAGTACTTATATGTGTAGGAAATGTGTACGCCCAGATTCCCGCCCACGGGGCCCCTCCGGTCTGGCAATATATCTCCTTGCCGCGCGGCCCGGTCGAACCGGATGAGCCGCTAAGCGTGCACCTTGAG
>JAIHVJ010000254.1 GCA_022720335.1 Collinsella sp. | reverse complement strand
CAACAACAATATGCTCGTAATCGGGCCTTCGGGCGCCGGCAAGACCCGCAACGTTCTTAAGCCCAACCTGCTTTCCTGCCTGATCGCCTATGTGTGTGAGCAGCTGCCCGTGGAGGAGCAGACGTTTTCATCGGTGATCGACCTTTGCGAACATCTCCAAGACCGCGCCACGGCACGCCTCTTCGACGACCTGCAGACCACCGACTCCACAAGCTATGCGCTCTCGCTCTGGCGGCGCTACTCCCCCACCATCACGGCCGAAAAGATGCATGCGAGCATCATGGGCATCCTTGCCGAAAAGGTCATGTGCCTGGGCTTTGATGGTGCACGCCGTCTGTACACCGATGCGAATCAGATCGATTTCGCGGCTCTGGGATGCGAGCGTCGAGCGCTCTTCGTCACCGTCAGCGATCTCGACCGTAGCCTCGATCCGCTCACCAACCTGTTTGTAACGCAGGCCTTCGCGGGACTCATCCGCTACGCCGACGCGCAGCCCGACGGTCGCCTTGCGATACCGGTTCGATTTATGCTCGACGACTTTGCCAACCTGCAGATACCGCAAATCGATAACGTTCTGTCCATCATCCGCAGCCGCGAGATCTGGGCAACCCTACTGCTGCAGTCAACAAACCAGCTCGACGCACTCTATGGCGAGGCACGAGCCCGCTCCATCATGGGCAACTGCGACACGCAGCTCGTACTAGCCTTTCAGGACCCCGAGAGCGCCCGCGTCTTTTCCGAGCGTGCCGACGTGCTGCCCAGTACGCTCATGGCAACGCCCGTCGACCGTTCCTGGCTCTTCGTCCGCGGCCACGCCCCACAACAAGTTGAGCGCTTTAGGCTCGAGGACCACCCGCTCTATGTAGAACTCCCCGAAGCCCAAAACGCTCAGATTGAACCCTCACGCTAGCGGCGCTCGTCTTCCGGTGCGCCCTCGACGATTGCGATGCCTGCCGAGGCGCCCAGCGCGCTGGCACCCGCCTCGATAAATGCGAGAGCCTCCTCGTAGTTGTGGATGCCGCCAGCCGCCTTGATTGCCACGGCGTCGCCAAGCACCTCACGCATCAGCTGCACATCTTGGAGTTTGGCGCCGCCAAAGCTTCTGCCGGTCGACGTCTTAAGAAAGCCCGGCTTAGCCTCAAGGGCAATTTCGCACACGCGACGCTTGGCGGCGTCATCGCCATCCAGCTTGCACATCTCGACGATTACCTTATCGGTGATACCGCGCTCACGGCAAAAATCGGCGATCGCAGTCATCTCGTGCTCGATGGCGCCAAAGTCACGGTTCTCAACCGATTCCTGGTTCAACACGTAATCGATCTCGGTAAAGCCGCATGCGGCATACTCTTCGAACCTCGCGAGTTTTTCCTCAAGCGTCATCGTTCCCTGGGGAAAGTCGATAGCGCCGGCAAGGATGATGTCAGAACCCTCGAGCATGGCGCGACCCGTCGCATATTCCTGCAGATTCGCAAACACGCAACGGAAGTCATACTTCAGCGCCTTCTCGACATATTGTTCGAACGTGTCCTCGGGCGCGTCGATATAGTCAATGTGCTTATTGATGGGCTTGGCAAGGGTCATGCTGGACCTCCCCTGTTCGGGACTGGCAATCGATTCGTGGTTTCGCGCGAAAAACCACGTTCAATGTACGCCCGTAAAACATGTAGCGCACTTGCCTTCCGGTAAGTGGTATGAAATTAGCCGTAGAAGTATATTGCTAACGTCGAAGAGCGTCGTGAATCAAGAGCGGCCACCGAGCGCCATGTCGATGCGCTCCACCCCATCTAAACAGCAAAAGGGCCCGTATCCCAACGGATACGGGCCCCTTCCTGCTAAGCGCCAGCTTTAGCTGCGCAGATTACTTGCGGTGAGCGCGGTAGAACTCGATGAGCGCCTGGGTCGAAGCGTCCTGCTCGGCCTTGGCGGCGTCATCGTGGAAGGCCGGGGTAATCTGCTTGGCGAGCTGCTTGCCCAGCTCGACGCCCCACTGGTCGTAGGAGTCGATGCCCCAGACCGTGCCCTCGACAAACGTGATGTGCTCGTACAGGGCGATGAGCTCGCCGAGTGCGAACGGGCTCAGCGTGTCGCCGAAGATCGAGGTCGTCGGGCGGTTACCCTCAAAGCAACGGGCCGGGACGATCTGCTCGGGCGTGCCCTCGGCACGAACTTCGTCGGCCGTCTTGCCAAAG
>JAIHVJ010000253.1 GCA_022720335.1 Collinsella sp. | reverse complement strand
GCTGGATGGCGGACGTACGGTCGCTTGACCGACTCGTTGCCCAGTACCCCGGCCTTTATCGCGTGTTCGCTGACAACGTTATGACGGTTGACCTGGGTGTCGCGTTTGAGAACTGCTATGAAGGACCGGTCGTAAAGGATCTCAATACCGCGCTGTTCGACATGGATCGAGATGGCACGATTGACCGTATTTTGGGCAATTACAAGGCGGGAGCGACGACGAGTGAGCAAGGAGCGAATTCATGACAAATGATGAGCGCCTCTTGCACAAAAAGAACCTGGTTGTCATAGCCGTCAGCGTTGTTGCCAGCATTGTCTTGCTGAATCTGCTGTTTATGGTCGGCACGCATCGCTGCCTCCATAAAACGCTTGGATTCGGTCAAGAGGCCATGGTGTTTTTGGAAAACGCTTGCGAAAAATATGATCGCTACGAACAGGGAAGAAAAACCGAGGCGACGCACGATTTGGATGCTGCGGTCGAATCGTTTGCGACGTTCCTGCCCCCTGGTCGCGTTGAGGTTAACGACGATCTTATCGAGCAATATGTCCATGCCGAGAACCTTTCGGGGTTGATGGTCATGGACTCCGATGGCCATATGGCTGCCCACTACGACATCGATGGCCGCGATCCGCTCATGCTATGGCGAGAAGAACTGGCTTGCTCGTCGGTCGCATCGATGTATCAAGGTTCCAAAGTGTCCTACTCAACTGTCGTTGAGCGCCGCGATGTCGTTTTTGCCGTCTGTGCTGCCCCGTATGGCGACGGCGTTGCCCTGGCATACCGCTCATTCGTCCCCGATACGGCGGATGACTATTCGTATGCCATAGCCGATGTGCTTGCAAACAACACCTTCCACCAGGGCCCCACGGTGCTTGTTATGGAGGATGCGGAGATCGTCTCCTCTAATGATCCCGATGTCGACGTGTCGCTCGCTCGGCTCCTTGCCGGATCTGGAATCGAGTGGAAAGACGAAGGCCTGACGTGTATCGAGTATCGCGGAAGCAAATGGTACGCCGTGCGTGCGGCATATAAGGACTACCGCCTGTTTGCGCTATATCCCAAATCTGAGGTCATGTCTGACAGGATTTCATTTGTCGCCGTCGGCGTCTTGGTGTGCCTCGCGTTTTGGGTCGTGGTGCTGTTGGCTCGAAATATCGTTGACCACCGCAATTTGGTCGAAAAGGATAAACAGCTCGGCATTATCAATGCCATAAGCGCCATCTACGATTCGACCTTCCTTTTGCATCTCGACACCCTCGAGATCGAGGGAATCAATATGTCGCCGGCGATAGCGAAGATATTCGCCGAGCACAACGAGGCATATGACTTTATGGACACAGTCTGCCGGGATATCGTGAGCCCCGAAAGCCGCGAAGCGGTTGTGGGACTCGTAGATATAAGTACGCTTCGTGAACGTATGGAGGGCGTACCATACTTGGCTGCCGAGGTGCGAGATTGTCGAGGCGCTTGGTACTCGCTACAGGTTGTCCCCCAGCATCGCGATGAGCAAGGCCGGCTGGAGTCGGTTGTCGTGGCGACGCACAACATATCGATGGTCAAGCATGCCGAGGAGCTGTCATACCAAGATAAACTGACGGGGCTTCGCAACCGCAACTATCTTGAATCGCGTGGAGATAGCCTGGTAAACGAGGACTTGCCGGTGAGCGTGATTATGGTGGACTGTAATTATCTCAAGCGGACCAACGACATCTATGGTCACGAGATGGGGGATGAGCTGCTGCGACGGACGGCGTCCGTGCTGCGGCGGGTGGCTGGTGCGGATTACCTGCCGATGCGCGTTGGCGGCGACGAGTTTTTGCTGGTTTGCCCCCATACTGACAACGAGTCTGCGCTCGGGCTGGAACAGGACCTTCGTCTCGGTCTTGCCGCGGTAAGCGATGAGACCCTGACGGTCAGCGCATCGATTGGCGTGGCGACCGTCGAGACGGCTGGAAATACGCTGGCCGATGTATATCGCGTCGCCGACCACAATATGTATCGTGAGAAGCGCATGGTCCACGTACAGGGTGCGGACTGCTAATCTTGCCCCCACCAGTCCAAGCATCGTAGGATGTTGAATCGGTGCTTGCGATAATAAGTCGGTCCAGGCGGGGATAATAGACGTCTGAAATTTCTTTCTGAGAGGGGATCTCAATGATTAGTTTTGACTACAAGCCTCAGGGTGTATGCT
>JAIHVJ010000252.1 GCA_022720335.1 Collinsella sp. | reverse complement strand
TACGAGGAGCTGCAGGCCGACATCAACAACGTCATCGCCTCAAAAGCCGACGACCTCATCGCCAGCATCAAAGAGTAGCTAACTTGCGAAGGGCGTTGTCTAGGGTGGACGCTACAACCAGGGGATCGTCGGTACCGGCGAAGAGGCGGATGGCGCTCCCCCGCTTACCGCGTGGGGCCGAAAGGCGCGTTGTTGAGCCGCCGGCGGGCGACGTGCGGAACTCCCCCGGCAATGTGTCGAACAGCTCGCCCGCGCTACGATCGATAAGGTCAAACTCAACTGCCGGACCAAAGCCGTGCTCGAGGATTCCCGTTGCAACCGAATGGTCGGGATGCGAGCTCAACCCGGGATAGCACACGTCGCGCACCATCTCGTTGGTGGCCAGATACTCGGCCAGCGCACGGGCGCGGTCGAAGTGTGCCTGCATGCGAGCGTTAAGCGAGGAGAGCCCACGCTCCAGCACGTCGGCCTCCTCGGCAGACAAATCGAGCGCCGACGCCCCACAGCCAGCAAACAACGTATGCGCGCACTCGGAAGCGGCATCCACGCGATGGCGCTTGAGCTGCGAGCGTGCCACCGGAGCGGCAACGAGCTTGCGCGGAGCCTTACCGGCGCACACGCGGTCGAGCGCCTCGAGCGACAGGACGGCACCCAAACGCAGCGGATCGCACCCAAAGACGCTTGCCACGGTGTTATCCACCACAAGCAGCGCACGGGCCTCACGCGCCGCCCGACCCAGCGCACGCAGATCGGGCACGCGCAGACCAAACCCGCCGATGGAGTTGACGAACCACCACAGGTGCGGACCCTCGGCATCAAACGAAGCATCCAAGCCCTCGGACGCGGCGGTAAACGCCGCAACCGACGGCTCCCCCACGAGCACAACGTCGCAGGCATCAAAGCCGCGCGCAAACGCATCGGCAAAGTCGTCCGCAAAGGCCACCAGGCGGTCACCAGGACGCACAATCCCCAACAGAGACAGCGCCGCCGGCACATGCGAGGCCGCAACAAGACGCGCCTCACGCGCACCAGCCCTTATAGCCCAGGCCTCTTCTAGCTGTTGCACGTCCACGCGGCACCATCCCTTAATTAAAACCGAACCAAATAAGCTTTCCAGGTTGAGGATAGCTAGCGAGCGGGCAGCTGCCGTAGCGAGGTGCCGCGAAAGAGGAGCGACGCGTACTTTATGTACGCGAGCGACGGTTTGAGCGGCAGATCGCCACGGCAGCTGCCCGCGCAGCGTCGAGCGGTCCGGCGTTCGTTAGAACGCCGGAACAAAATTAGCCGTGATATTCGCCGTTGTATTGGATCAACGTTAGATCTTCCACGCCATCGAGCGCGCGGATGGCGTCGGCATAGGGCATATCCACGCCGTCCGAGAACACCTCAACGGCCATCTCGACCTTGTCGCCGCGCATCGTCTTGGACTTGACGGAAAACTTGGTGCGCCCAAATGCACGCACGATATCGTCGCCGGTGGTCTGACCCGTGTAGTGGATGACCATCATGTACACGCGCGCCTTGTCCTGGTGGCTCGCAAAGCCGGCAATCATCACCACGATCACCACCGCCGTGAGTCCCACGAGCGCATACATACCGGCTCCCGCCGTAATGCCCGTGGTAATGGACCAAAACAGATACAGCAGGTCGAGCGGGTCCTTGACCGCCGTACGGTAACGGACGATAGACAGAGCACCGACCATACCAAGCGAGATGACCACGTTTGTCGAGATCGCGAGCGTGACCATGCAGGTGAGCACACACATGCCCACGAGCGTCACGGCAAAACTGCGCGAATAGACCACGCCGGTAAAAAAGCGCTTGTACACGTAATAGATCAGGATGCCCATGGCGAGCGCCACGAGCAGCGACAGGCCAATCTTGGCAGGGTCGACCTGACCGAACGCCTCCAAGACGGAGTTCTTAAAAAAGTCCCTGGTGCTCATGGTTTAAATATCCCCTCGGTTCCCAAAATCCGATTCCCAGTAGTTAAAACCGCGCAGGTAGGCGGTCTTGTCATAACACAGGCAGTACTTTGAGACCGCCGTGAGTTCGGCCGCACCCGGCGGCACCATATCGCGCACCAGCTGCGGACAAAACTCGGTAAACTTGACCTCCATCACCAGCTTGCCGGGCTCCAGCACGGGCAGCGCGGGCAACGTCGCGTCAAAGATGTCAAAGCTCCCCACCGCC
>JAIHVJ010000251.1 GCA_022720335.1 Collinsella sp. | reverse complement strand
ATCGTGCCCGATCGTCGCCTGGCCACCGTGCGCTTTGACAACAAGCGTGTCGGCATGTGGGCAGTCGATAAGATCGCCGGTGCCGAGGGCGTTGAACCCGGTGTGGAGCACATGCTGTTTCCGGGCGTACTCGTCGAGGGCGATACGGTGCGCGGTTGGCGCTAGGGCACGGGCCTGTTTGGGTTTCCGCTAATTGTGTTCGATATTGTTCAGATTGGTTTAAAAACCGTTCACGGGCGAAAAGTGACCGTTCATAGCTTGAAATTACGTTTTGCACTGTTCTTTTTTGTTTGAATGTTAATGTTTCTGCCATACAGAACGCAGCGCGTATGCCCGGACGCGATGCTCTCCATTGGTTCATATGTGAAAGGAACGCAATATGGCAACCAAAGAAGAAATCTCGATGGTTGGATTCGAGATTGTCGCATACGCAGGTGACGCCCAGACCGATCTGCTTGCAGCGCTCGATGCTGCTCGCGAGGGTGACTTTGAGAAGGCTGAGCAGCTGCACAAGGATGCCAGCGATGCGCTCATCGGTGCCCACGACACGCAGACCAAGCTGCTTTCGCAGGAGGCCGGCGGTGGCGAGATGGAGATGACCTTCATCATGGCTCACGCTCAGGACACCCTCATGACCACTATGATCCTGGAGAAGCAGGCCCGCTTTACCATCGATGCCTACAAGCGCATCGCCGCACTCGAAGCTAAGCTCGTCTAACGAGCCCGCACAACCAAGTCCCCTTCCAAAAACCCTGTCACTACCCGCGGCAGGGCTTTTTCTGTCCTCCTCCAAGTTGCGGTGGAATAGGGACTGAATAGGGGCCGGCGGGCACAAAACAATCCCTATTCCACCGCAACTTATCCCGAGATAGTCATTGGGGACGTTCTTAAACGACTAGTCATTGGGGACAGTCTTGATGCGCTCCGTTCGTCTTCCCGTTCGATTTTTGCTCGGTGGGTATACTTCCTTTCGCATTAAACGCCGGACTGAGGAGGTATCCAAATGCCGGATAACGGGTCAATACAAAAAAGAGACGCGCGCGAGATGGCTCATGGGCGTCCTGTCCAGATAACCGAGCATGCGACGGTAACCGAGCTGCAGCCCAGCCTGTCCGATGTCGTGTGCGCAAACAAAAAGCTGCAGATAGGGTTCATCGTTGCGCTCGTGGTACTGGCGCTGCTGTCGGGCTTTGTAGCTCGTCCGCATTTTGCCGATACCAAGACTTGGGACTCCACCATCGAGGTCATCGATCAAAAGAAGGGCAACGTGTTGGCGCTCACGACCTCGTGCGTGGCGCTGTCTGCGGGCATCACTGCGCTGCCGGGTGATACGGGAACACCGGTTGCCGAGCAGCTCGCGCAGCTTTCGGGTAACTTGGGCATCGTGCTTGCCGTGCTCTACCTCGAGAAATACTTGCTGACCATTTTGTGGTCGGTTGGCCTGGGCATCCTGATCCCGTTTGCGCTGGTGCTCTTTGCGGTGTCGCTCGGCATTCACGGGCGCTGGAGCACGAGCGCCGTCCTGCGCCGCGTGGCGACTCGCGTGCTGGTGGTCGCCATGATCGGAATGGCCTTGGTGCCTGCAAGCGTATGGGTGTCGCAAAAGGTCGACGAAACGTATCGAGTGAGCATCGAGGCGGCCGAGCAAAAAGCGGCCGACGCTGCGAGTGCGGCAGATAGCGATAACTCCAAAACAAGCAAGAAAAAGACCGAGTCCACAGAGTCCAAGAACGTGCTTGAGCAGCTTGCCGACGGCGCCTCGGGTCTCGTCACGTCGGTGACCAGCGGCGCCAAGCAGATGACCGACGAGATCGTGCAACAGGTGGCCGATCTCATCGAAGGCGTCATCGTGATGATCGTGACCTCGTGCGTGATTCCATTGCTGGTGCTCGCGGCGTTTTTGTGGCTGGGACACACGCTGTTGGGGATTGATATTTCCGGGCCAGCGAACTATTTGACGGGCCGCTTTTTGAGCGGGCCCAAACGGTCAGCAATCATCCGTAAACGGTATTTGTTCAAAAAAGAACAAAGATAAACAAATAGTTGTTGCAGTTACTGTTCGAATGTGTTCAAATAAACATGAACAGTGAAGAACCGCACATTCAGATGCCCGGACCTGAACGCGATTCAACACTTCCAAACAGAAACTACGCACCTGCGTATCTCTCAAGGAGGATGTCATGAGGGTTGTAATCGCTTCCGATGCCGACGGTATGTCGATGAAGGAGTCCATCAAGGAGATGCTCATCGCCGACGGTCACGAGGTCGTCGACTATTCCGAGACCCCTGCCGCGGACTTTGTCGATTCCGCGACCGCCGTTGCCAAGGACCTGCTGGAGCACAAGGATTCCCAGGGCTTCGCATTCGATAAGTACGGCGTCGGCTCCTATATGGCCGCCGTCAAGATCAAGGGCATGGTCGTCGCCAACATTTCCGACGAGCGTTCCGCCTACATGACCCGCGAGCACAACGGCTCGCGCATGGTCACCATGGGCCCGGGCGTTGTGGGCACCGAGGTCGCCAAGAAGATCGCCCGCGAGTTTCTGCGCGCCCAGTACGCCGGTGGCCGTCACCAGATCCGTGTCGACATGCTCAACAAGATGGCCTAACGAGAGCCACCGAGAACTCGAACTTCTACCTCAACTTGTGAATTCAGACGAAAGGACGTTCTGATGAAGAAGACCATCGCAATCGGTTGCGACCATATCGTTACGGACGAGAAGATCTATCTGGCCGACCGCCTGGAGCAGGCTGGCTACAAGGTGCTCGACTGCGGCACCTACAGCCACACCCGTACGCACTATCCCATCTATGGCAAGGCCGTGGGCGAGGCTGTTGCCAGCGGCAAGGCCGACTTTGGCGTGGCCCTGTGCGGCACCGGCATCGGCATCACCAACGCCGTCAACAAGGTTCCCGGCGCCCGCTGCGCCCTGGTCCGCGACATGACCTCTGCCCTGTATGCCCGTCGCGAGCTCAACGCCAACATCGTGGGCTTTGGTGGCAAGATCACCGGCGAGTTCCTGATGGCCGATATCATGCTTGCCTTCCTGGAGGAGCCCTACGAGAAGACTCCCGAGCACGACGCCCTGATCGCCAAGATCGACGCCTGCAATAAGGCCGACGCCGAGGCTCAGGCTGACCCGCACTTCTTTGACGAGTTCCTCGAGAAGTGGGACCGCGGCGAGTACCACGACTAAGGAGGTTACGCGGTTTTCCAAACCGCGTAACGCGTCGACGCTGCGAAGCCATCTGACGGGCAACCTGCCGTTCAGCTTCGACGGCATGACCAGAAGGTCAATGCCGCCTCGCTTCACGGCACCTTGCCTCGCCAGCTGGCTTCTCGCTGACGTTGAGCTGACCTGTGGGGTCGCCCCTGTTGTTGCGAAGCTTTCTGGTTCAGTAAGCTGCTCCGATAACACGTTTGCTTGCTGAGCTTGTGGGCTTCGTTTTGGCGGGACCCGGTATTCTGCAGCTTTTCAATTGACGGCTCGCGTTTCTGTGAGGGGGCGCGGGCCGGTTTTCTATCAGCCCTATTGACTTGGCGGGCTGTCGTAAGAAAGGGAAGGCTCCTATGGAGTTTGTTCTTGATAACGGTTTTATCCGCGTAGCACTGAGCACGGCGGGCGGGTCGTTCACTTCTATTGCGGCCAACGGCCGTGAGTACCTGTGGCAGGGTGACCCGGCGGTCTGGTCGGGCCAGGCACCCATTTGCTTCCCGATCTGCGGCGGCCTTCGCGACGGTCACGCAATGACCATGGACGGCCGCGAGGTTAAGCTCGCCCGCCACGGCTTTGCGCGCAAACAGGAGTGGAAGCTCGAGGAGCAGAGCGACAACATGGTTGCGCTGAGCCTAAGCTCTGCCGACCATGCCGAGTTGCTCGAGCAGTACCCGTATCCGTTTAAGATCGTTGCTCGTTACACGATCGATGCGGCAAAGGTGGCCGTTTCGTACGAGGTGACCAATGAGGGCACCGAGGACATGCCATTCTTTGTGGGCGGTCACCCTGGCTTTAAGTGCCCGCTCGACGAGGGCGAGTCCTATGACGACTACGAGCTCCGTTTTGAGCAGCGCGAGGCCGCCGAGCTCTGTACTGCCGTTCCCTCGACGGGCCTGATTGATGTT
>JAIHVJ010000250.1 GCA_022720335.1 Collinsella sp. | reverse complement strand
CGAGCATTGTTGGGCTCCAGGCCCAACACAAAGCCCGGCGCGCCGATGCAGAAGAAGTTGATGAGCGTCATCTGGATGGGCTCGAAGGGGTACGGCGGCAGCGCGATGCACAGCGCCGCCAGGCCCATCGAGAACAGCGTCTTGGTCAGGAACAGCGAGGCCGAACGCTGCAGGTTGTTGATGGAGCGACGGCCCTCGGCCACCACGGCGGGCATCGAGGCAAAGTCGTTGTCGACGAGTACGATCTCGGCCACGTTACGCGCGGCATCGGAGCCGGCCGCCATGGCGACGGAGCAGTCGGCCTCCTTGAGCGCTAGCACGTCGTTGACGCCGTCGCCCGTCATGGCCACGGTGTGCTCGCGGCGCTTGAGCGCCTGCACGAGCTCGCGCTTCTGCTGCGGCGTCACACGACCAAAGACGTGATAGCGGTCCACTGCAGCATCAATCTTGGACGGCGTATCGAGCGTCGTGGCGTCGACGTAGGCATCCGCCCCGGGCACGCCCACCACGCGTGCAATCGACGACACCGTACGCGGGTCGTCGCCGCTGATCACGTTGAGGGTCACGCCCTGCTCGTTAAAGTAGCCGATAGTCTCGGCCGCCGAGGTGCGGATCTCATCGCGGATGGTCACAAAGCCCACGGGCTCGGCCTCGCCCACCATATCGCCATCGGGCGTAAAGCCGTCCACACGGGCCACCACGAGTACGCGGCAGGTATCGGCGAGCTCGGCCACACGATTCTCGACCTGCGAAAATGCGCGATCAGAGAGCACAAACTGCGCGGCGCCCATCACATAGGAGCCCTGCGCAAACGACGCGCCGCTCCACTTTTTGGACGACGAGAACGGAATGACCGACAGCGGCTCGGAGACCTCGACCGGACGATCGGCGTAGTAGTTGAGCAGCGCCTGGCAGGTCTCGTTGGCATCTGCCGAGGTCGCACGCGCTACGTTGGCAAGCGCAAAGTCGAGCACCGTGGTCTCGACGGGGACAGCTGCCTCGTCCGAGTCCGCGCCAAAGCCAACACCCTCAACAGGCAGCGGGTAGGTGCCCTCGACCTCCATACGGCCCGAGGTAATGGTGCCTGTCTTGTCCAGGCACAGCACGTCGACGCGAGCGAGCGTCTCGATGCAGTAGAGTTGCTGTGCCAGCACCTTGCGACGCGCTAGACGCACCGTGGCAATCGCGAGCACAGACGAGGTCAGCAGCACCAGGCCCTGCGGAATCATGCCCAGCAGGGCACCCACCGTGGAAAGCAGCGCCGAAGAAGGCACACGACCGGCCAGCAGCTCGGAGAAGCACCAGGAAAGCGCGCTATCGCCCGGGGTTCCCGCGGCATCCCACAGCTCGCTCACACTCGAGGCAAAGAGTGCCAGACCAAGCGGAATCATGATAATGCTCGCGAACCGCACGATGGCGTTCAGCGCGTTCATGATCTCGGAATTGACCTTTTTGACGTACTTGGCCTCGTTGTTGATCTTTGCCACGTAGTTATCGGCGCCGACATGGATCACGCGGGCGCGCAGCAGGCCCGAGTCGATAAAGCTGCCGCTCATGAGCTCGGAGCCTGGCTGTTTCTTAATGAGGTCGCTCTCGCCCGTCAGCAGGCTCTCGTTGACGAGCGCCTCGCCCGACACTACCACGGCGTCGGCGGGAATCTGGTCACCACGCCCCAGGCGAATGATATCGTCGAGCACGATCTGATCCAGGTCGAGCTCCACCTCGGCGCCGTCGCGCACCGCGATGGCCTTCTTAGAGGTGAGCAGCGTAAGCTTGTCGACCATCCGCTTGGAACGCATGGACTGAATGACGCCAATTGCCGTGTTCAAGAACACCACGAACAGAAACGTCAGGTTCTTAAACGAACCGGTCAAAATGACCAAGAACGCCAGGATCACGTTGATCAAATTGAACAGCGTGCAGAGGTTCTCGATGATGAGCTCTTTGACCGACTTGGTCTTGAGCTCCATGTTGCGGTTGATCTTACCGGCGGCGATGCGCTCCTCGACCTCGGCGGTTGAGAGTCCGCGCTCGATATCCGTTGCTGCCATACCACGTCCCATCACGTCGCGTCGGTATAAGAAAACCGCCCGGACCATGCGAGGTTCGGACGGTCTTACGTTCGATGGTGCCCCATGTTGGATTCGAACCAACGGCCTTCTGCTCCGGAGGCAGACGCTCTAATCCCCTGAGCTAATAGGGCCAACGTTTGGCATTATACCCA
>JAIHVJ010000044.1 GCA_022720335.1 Collinsella sp. | reverse complement strand
GCTCTACAGTCCTGCGCAAGACGGAAAGCACATTAAGTGCTTTCCTTTGCGTGCGGAACTCGCGATAAACTTCATATGCGGCCCTCCCGGGCGCAAGCAAAAGGGCTGGTTAGTGCCGCCCGCTATTTAGTTAGACAGTCTATTCAGTAGTCAGATTTCAGATCAGTAGATAGACACAGCAGTATTTCCCCTGATGAAACCTACCAAAATAAACCTATCTCATATTGGCAGGTCAGGGCTCAGCGGCCCCGGCACGGGCTAAGTTTATCGCGAGTTCCGCACGAACAGGAGGCCACTTAATGTGGCCTCCGTCGTGAGCAGGACTGTAGAGCAGGAAACTTAGCCCGTTCGACTCTGTGATGCATGTTTGTACGTTCCCGGCGGTCGGTTTGCCAGAAGCGCCCCGTCGGTTGTTTCAGACCCGTTTCGAAGAAAGGAAACAACACTCACCTATGGCAGCTAAAAAATCATCTCCCTTGAAGATCATTCCGCTCGGTGGCCTTGACGGCATCGGCAAGAACATGACGGTCTTCGAGTGCGGCGACGACATGGTGCTCGTCGACGCCGGTCTCATGTTCCCGGATGACTCCCAGCCTGGTATCGACCTGGTGCTTCCTGACTACACCTATGTCCTGGAGAACGAGGAGAAGCTCCGCGGTATCGTCGTCACCCACGGCCACGAGGACCACACCGGTTCGCTTCCGTACCTGCTGCAGGACCTCAACAACAAGGTGCCCATCTTTTCGAGCAAGCTGACGCTTGGCTTTATCGAGGGCAAGCTTTCTGAGTTCCGCATCCGCGCGCCCAAGTTCCGTGAGGTCAAGGGCGGCAGCCATGTCAACCTTGGCGGTATCTCGCTCGACTTCTTCTCGATGACGCATTCCATCCCCGGCGCTCTGGGCGTGTTCATTCGCACCAATCAGGGCACCGTTATGCACACCGGCGACTTTAAGCTCGACCAGACCCCCATCGACGGCGTCACGCCCGACTATGCCGCTATCAGCCGCTTTGCCAAGCAGGGCATCGACCTGTTGCTGTCCGACTCCACCAATGCCACGGTTCCCGGCTTTACCAAGTCCGAGGCCGAGGTCGGTCCCAACTTGCTGCACGCCATCAAGAACGCCCCGGGTCGCGTGTTCGTCGCTTCGTTCTCGAGCCACATCCATCGTTTGCAGCAGATCTGCGATGCCGCCCGCAAGTGCGGCCGTAAGGTCGTTGTGACCGGTCGTTCCATGCTCACGAACACCCGCGTGGCGCGCGAGCTCGGTTATCTCAACATCGACGATGCCGATATCATCGATGCCTTCGATATCGATAACCTGCCCGACGACAAGATCGTCGTCATGTGCACCGGTTCGCAGGGCGAGCCGCTGTCGGCCCTGTCCCGCATGGCCAATGGCGAGCACAAGACGCTCTCTATCCACGAGGGCGATACCGTCATCCTTTCGGCAACTCCTGTTCCCGGCAATGAGAAAGCCGTCCAGCAGGTCGTCAACAGCCTGGCCAAGCTCGGCTGCGACGTGTGGGATAAGAACCGCGCTCTTGTCCACGTCTCGGGCCACGGTAGCCAGGAGGAGCTCAAGCTCCTGATGGCCATGGCCAAGCCCACTTACTTTATGCCGGTTCACGGTGAGGCCGTGCATCTGCGCGCCCATGCCCAGCTTGCCCGCAAGATGGGCATCAAGGACGATCATATCTTTATCCTCGATAACGGCGACACGCTCGAGATGCGCGGCGGTATCGTCAAGCGCGGTACGCCCGTCGAGTCCGGCGTCGTCTACGTCGACGGCCTGCGCATCGGCGATACCGACCCCATCGTCCTGCGTGATCGTCAGAAGCTCGCCAACGACGGTATGGTTACCGCTGTTGCCATCGTCTCGCTCAAGCACAAGAAGATCGAGGCCATCGAGTTCTCGGGCCGCGGCGTCTCGTTTGCCATCGACGACCAGTTCTCCGAGGATGCCTCCGCGTCCATTATGAAGACGATCGAGAAGGGCAAGTTCAGCTTTACGAGCAGCGGTTCCGATGCCATTCGCAAGGCCGTGCGCGACTCGCTCTCCAACTTTATCTGGAGCCGTACGCGCACTCGTCCGATGATCATCCCGGTCGTCATGGAGGTTTAGTTTGGCGCGCGGATCTGCACAAAACGCCAAAGGCAATAAGGCCAACAACCAACCGGCATCTGCTAAGGGTGCCGGTTCCCATCTGCGTGCCAATAAGGGCCACGAGTCCGAGTTCGATGATTTCGAGCCCTTGGTCGAGCCCTCGGCCAACCGCGATATCGCCGGCGTGGTCATTGCCGTTTTGGCGATTGCGTCCTTCATTGCCGTGATTTCGCCGGCGACCGCACCCGTTACGGCTGCGGTTGCCGGTTTCTACCACCTGGGCTTTGGTCTGGGCGCCTACGTGCTGCCGATCGTCATTTTGCTGTTTGCCGCCACGCTCTTTTTAGGCGAGGACTCGCCGCTCAACGTACGCTCTGTTGCGGGCGGCGCCGTGGTCTTTATCGCCGTCGTCTCCATTCTTTCGCTGATGGTGCCGGGTACGAGTGTCTCTTGTGACCTTATGTTCACGCCGCAAAATTTGTCCGCCTCGGGTGGCTACATCGGTGCGTTTATTGCGAGTGCGCTGCAGAATGCCCTGGGTAAGCCTATCGCGATGGTGGTCCTGTTGGGCCTTGTCGTCGTGGGCCTGGTCATCATCGGCTTTTCGGTGGGCGGCGTTTTGCGCTCTGCTCGCGACCGTGCGGCTGATTTTGCCGAGCGCCGTCGTGCCGATGTTAACGCGAGTCCGTGGGGTGACGATGAGGCCCTGTCGGTGCCCGGCGTTGCCCGTCCTCACCTGAGCATTCTTCGTCAAAAGGGCTCCGATGCTGCCGTGACCACGGTCATGGGCAACGATGTGGACCCGGTTTTGGACGATGACGACGAGGACGAGGATCCGTTTGTCGACGTGTCCGATGCCGTGGAAGCTGAGCGCGCTAAGACGACGCTGTTGCCGCGCCGCCATGCCAAGAAGGGCAAGGCTGCGCCCAAACTCAATACGAGTGAGCCCGACCCGTCTTGGTCCGAGAGCGAGATTGAGCTCACCGAGGGCGATGACGAGGACGACGAGGCTCCGATTGAGACCGCAAAGACAACTTTGCTGCCGCGTCGCCATGCAAAGCGCGACCAGGTAACCGGTCAGCTTTCGATGGAAGACGACCCCGATAAGATCGACGAGTCCGAGCCGCCGTTTGCCGTGAATCCTGTCTCGGCAGCACCTCAGATCCCCGACTTCTTGAAGCATCCCAAGGTTGCCGATGCGCCTGCCTTGAGTGCTGTCGAATCGGCTGCGGCTAGCGATGGGGGAGCGGACGGCGGCGCCGCAGATAACGAGGGCGAAGAAGAGGACGGCCTCAAACTTCCGCCACTTGAGATTCTGCATGCCAACCCGCAGTCGGCTTCCTCCGCGTCTTCTGACAAGGAGCTGGAACAGACTGCCGAGTCGCTTCAGTCCACCTTGCTGGAGTTTGGTCGTAGTGCCCGCGTGGTCGGCTGGATCGCCGGCCCCACGGTGACGACCTTTAAGCTGCAACCTGGCGAGGGCGAGCGCGTGAGCAAGATTTCGAGCCTCGAGGACGATATCGCGCTATCGCTTGCTGCCCAGTCGGTGCGTATCTTTGCCCCGATCCCCGGCACCTCGCTTGTGGGTATCGAGATCCCCAATCGCAAGCGCCAGAACGTCAACCTGGGCGACGTGCTTCCCTATGTGAAGGGCGGTCCGCTCGAGCTCGCCATCGGTCGAGATGCCGAGGGTACGCCGGTCGTCGCTGACCTTGCCAAGATGCCCCACCTGCTGATCGCCGGTACCACGGGTTCCGGTAAGTCGGTCATGATCAACTCCATCATCACGACCTTGCTCATGCGCGCCCTTCCCGAGGACGTTCGTCTGATCATGGTCGACCCCAAGCGCGTCGAGCTTGCGGGCTATAACGGTCTGCCGCATCTTTACGTGCCTGTAGTGACCGAGCCCAAGCAGGCCGCGAGCGCTCTGCAATGGGCCGTGTCCGAGATGGAGCGTCGCCTGAAGGTCTTCGAGCGTCTCAACGTGCGTAAGATCTCGACCTACAACGAAAAGCAGGCCGCCGGCGAGTTTGAGCATTACGATAACCCGCCGCAAAAGATGCCCTACCTGGTCATCATCATCGACGAGCTCTCGGACCTGATGATGGTCGCCGGTAAGGATGTCGAGGCCTCGATCGTGCGTATTGCGCAGCTGGGCCGTGCCGCCGGTATTCACCTCATCGTGGCTACGCAGCGTCCGAGCTCCAACGTGGTGACGGGCCTTATCAAGGCCAACATCACCAACCGCATCGCCTTTAACGTTGCCACGGGCATCGACTCGCGCGTCATCATTGACCAGATGGGTGCCGAAAAGCTCACCGGTTTGGGCGACATGCTGTTTTCCAAGGTCGACTGGGGCAAGCCTCGCCGTATTCAGGGCTGCTTTGTCTCGGACGACGAAATCAACGAGATTGTCGAGTTCGTCAAGTCGCAGAGCGAGCCCGACTACCACGAGGAGATCCTGTCTGCCGTGGCGCCCGCTTCGATGTCCATGGCGGGTGGCGGCATTGTCCGCACCGGAGTCGCCGAGCCGCAGGACGACGACCCGCTCATTTGGGAAGCCGCCCATATTGTGGTGGAATCGCAGCTGGGCTCCACATCTGGCCTGCAACGCCGTCTGAAGGTTGGCTATGCGCGTGCCGGGCGTATTATGGATATGCTGGAAGAAAAGGGTGTCGTTGGTCCGCCTGACGGTTCCAAGCCGCGTGAGGTTCTCCTAGACGAAGAGGGTCTTGCCGCGCTGAAATCTGTCGACGCCGAGATGGCACGTGAAGATCGTGAGTTTGGAGGATTCTGATGGCTGCACGCTTTGGTGACATGCTGCTCGAGCAGCGTCGCCGAATGGGCCTTTCCATTCAGCAGGTCGCCAACACCATCAAAATCAGGCCGCAGATCATCGAGTTTTTCGAGACCGGTAACTTTGCTTCGATGCCGCCGCGCGGCTATGCGCAGGGCATGATTTCGAGCTATGCTCGCTTTTTGGGCCTCAATCCGCGCGAGGTCGTCAATGCCTACTTTGACGACCTGATGGCATACGAACGCGAGACGTCGCAGCAGGGCGGTCGTTTTCAGGACGCCGCCGGCTACGTTAATTCGCGTTCCTCGGTCGATAACGGGCGTTTTCTGATGGTTCAGGGCGGTCGTTCGACCCGCTATGGACAGCGTCCTCAGCAGGCCGGTTATATTACTGAGACGGGTTCGGGCGAGGAGATTCGCTTGCAGCGTGACCGGTTCCGCAGTACGCCGATGCCCGAGGACCGCGCACTTCCCGCTGCCCGTGGCGTGGCGCGTGACCCTCGTGCCGGCTACGGCGACGGCGGCTATTCCGATCGCGGTTGCCGTGGTGTATCTACCGGACGCTCTCGCGGTGGCTATGCGGACGCCGATGCCACGCAGGTGACGCCGCGTCTTCGCTCTCAATCACAGCCGTATGACCAGCGCTCTTCGGCTCCGCGTTCGGGCCAGCGTGGCTATCAAGGCCGCGGTGAACTTGCGCCCCGCTCGGGTCAGCGCAGCCTTCAGGGCCAGGGCGGCTATCGCGGCCGTTCCGATAGCAATCGCGGTCGTATGCCTCAGGGAGGCGGCCGCAGCAGTTCCGGTCGTGGACGCGGCGGATCCCGTACTCCTCAAAACAACGGGCTCGATCCGCGTATCGTCTACGCCGGCATCGGCGCCGTGGCATTGCTGCTGATTGTGCTCATCGTGGTGCTTCTGCGCGGCTGCGCATCTTCGACGCCCGAGACCACGCCCGAGACGCCCGCTGCCACCAAGACGACGACTAAGAAGTCTTCTAAGAAGACCGAAACGGTCGACGAGGACGAAGACACCGATGAGGCGACGGATGAGTCGACTGATTCGGACGCTACCAAGACGACGGCCAAGAAGGAAGAGAACGAGGTCACGAAGGTCAAGGTCTCGGTTGCCAAGGGAAAGACCGCGTGGATTGAGGTCAAGGTCGACGGCAAGTCGGTCTATGGCGCCCAGGCGACTGGCCCCTTTGAGCAGGAGTACACGCCCGAGTCCTCAATCGAGATCACCACGTCCAAGCCTTCCGATGTCACCGTTACCAAGAACGGCGAAAAGGTCCGTTACGATACCAAGACCTCGGGCGTGGCGCGCGTGACGATCACCGTTCCCAAGAAGGAGACGTCTGATTCCGAGAATGGTGAAAGTTCTGATGGTACCGACACCACCGATGGTACCGATACCACCGACGGTACCGATACCCAGTCCACGGATGGCGCCGATACCGCAACTGACGGTCAGACGCCCAGCGATTCTACCGACTATTCGTACGATAGCTACTAAGCCTCTCGTACGCGAAAGGAAACATCATGGCTAAAGATTCCAGCTTCGACGTCGTGTCCGAGGTCAACATGCAAGAGGTCGACAACGCCTTCCAGCAGACCACGCGCGAGATTTCCCAGCGCTATGACCTTAAGGATTCCGGTGCCACGATCGAGCTTTCGAAGGGCGACAAGCTCTTTACGATCAACGCCCCGGCCGACTTTGTCTCCAAACAAATTGTCGACGTGCTGAGCTCCAAGCTCATCAAGCGCGGCATCGACCTCAAGGCTGTCTCGTGGGATGCGCCGCAGGCGGCATCGGGCGGCACCGTGCGCGTGCTCGGCCATATCGTCGAGGGTATCGACCAAGCGACCGCCAAGAAGATCAACAAGGACATCAAGGACCAAAAGCTCAAGGTTAAGGTGACCATCGAGGCCGACAAACTGCGTGTTTCCTCTGCTTCGAAGGACGCGTTGCAGACCGTGATCCAGTTCCTGCGCGACCAGGACTACGGCCAGCCGCTGCAGTTCACCAACTACCGCTAATATCAATCGAAAGGACCGCTCTCCAACATGGATACACCGTTGGGCTCCGTGCTCTACATCACCCTCGGGTGCGCTAAGAACGAGGTTGACACCGACCGCATGCGTTCTCTTTTGACCGCCGCAGGCTACGAGGAGGCATTCGACCCGCAGGACGCCGATATCGCCATCGTCAATACATGCTCGTTCCTCGCCTCCGCAACGTCCGAGAGCATCGAGACCACGCTCGAGCTCGCCAACGAGGTTCAGGACGGCGTTCGTTCTTGCCCCATCGTCATGTGCGGCTGCGTGCCGTCGCGCTATGGCGACGACCTGCCTGATGAGCTGCCCGAGGTCGCTGCCTTTGTGAAGGCCGACGAGGAAGACGGCATCGTGGCGGTCATCGATGGCGTGCTGGGTGTCGAGCGCGAGATTGCCGCCTATATTCCTCAGGTCAAGCGTACCGTCGAGGGCGCTGTTGCCTACGTCAAGATTTCTGATGGCTGCAACCGCTTCTGCAGCTTCTGCATGATCCCTTACATTCGCGGTCGCTATCATTCGCGTAATGCCGAGAGCATTATCTCCGAGGTGCGCGACCTGGTTGCCGGCGGTGTGCGCGAGATCGTGCTGATCGGCCAGGACACGGGTATTTGGGGCATCGACTTTGCCGACGAGGACGTCGCCGAGGGCTCGCCGCGCAATCTGGCGCAGCTGCTGCGTGCCGTCGCCGAGGCCGTGCGCCCGCACAACGTCTGGGTCCGTGTGCTCTACTTGCAGCCCGAGGGCATGACTGACGAGCTCATTGAGACCATTCGTGATACGCCCGAGGTGCTGCCCTATATCGATATCCCCGTGCAGCACTGCGACGCTCGCATCCTCAAGGCCATGCGTCGCTCCGGTTCGCGCCAGGAGCTCGAGGATCTGTTCCGCGACCTTCGTGAGCGTATCCCCGGCATCGTGATCCGTTCCACGGCCATGGTCGGCTTCCCGACCGAGACCGACGACGAGTTCCGCGACCTTATCGACTTTATGGACACCGTCGGCTTTGACTACACGAGCGTCTTTGCCTACTCGCGTGAGGAAGGTAGCCTGGCCGCCAAGATGGAGGGCCAGGTCGATGAGGAGGTCAAGCTTGAGCGCGCCCAGGAGGCCATGGATCTGGCCGAGTCGCTCGGTTTTGCCGCTACCGCCGCACATGTGGGCGAGCGCGCCCAGGTGATCGTCGACGGTATCGAAGAGACCGAGGATGGCGCCGAGCTGATCGGCCATGCCTGGTTCCAGGCGCCCGATTCCGATGGTGCGGTGCACTTGGACGCCAGCGAGGCGTCCGTGGGCGATATTCTGACTGTCGAGTTTACCGATAGCTTCTGCTATGAGCTTATCGGCCATGTTGTGGAGTAGGAGAGCATCGTGGCAAACGAGAGCAATAAGGAACTGACGAGTGTCTGGACGCCCGCCAACATCGTGACGTGCGTTCGCATCGTCTTTATCCCGGTGTTCATGATCGTCTCGGCGCTGTCTCACACGAGTGTTGCCGGTACGGATTGGAGCATCTTCGACGGCCCGCTCGCCGCCGCTGCCTTCATTCTGTATGTGATCCTGTCGTGCACCGATAAGGTCGACGGTTATCTGGCGCGCTCGCGCAACGAGATCACCGACTTCGGTAAGTTCTTGGACCCCATCGCCGACAAGCTACTGGTGTTCTCGGCTCTGCTGCTGTTCTTGGATTTTGGCGCGGTGACCGTGTGGTCCGTGTTCATTATCCTATTCCGTGAGCTGCTGGTGAGCGCCCTTCGCATGGTCGCGAGTGCGGCCGGTGTGGTCGTTGCGGCCGATAAGCTCGGCAAGTACAAGACGGCAACCACGATGGTTTCCATCTGCGGTTACCTGTGCGTTTTTGCTATGGCCGGCTTGCACCTTGGCCCGGTGGCACTGACGCTCGGCATCTACTCGGTGTCGCGCTTCTTGTACGCCGTTGCCGTTGTCCTGACCGTTATCTCGGGTGCCCAGTACTTCTGGAACTGCCGCAAGATCGTCTTTTCGGTCTAGGTCCTGGTGGGTATGACGGTCTCTTTTGAGCAGATTTCCGCACATAACGAGGAGCTGGCGCGCGATATTGTCGAGCGTGCGAGCGCTCGGGGCGTGACGGTTTCGACGGCTGAGTCGCTGACGGCGGGTATGATCGCCTCGACGATTGCGGATATCCCGGGCGCCTCGGCGGCGCTGCGTGGCGGTGCGGTGACCTACTGCGATGAGATCAAGCATCGTGTGTTGGGTGTTGAGCAGGAGACGCTCGACCGCTATACCGCGGTGTCGCATCAGACCGCGCGCGAGATGGCGGTGGGTTCGCTGGAGCTGTACCAGAGCGATATTGCAGTAAGCGCAACGGGTTATGCCGGCCCCGGCGGTGGTACTGAGGACGATCCTGCGGGCACTTTCTATATTGGCTGGGCGCATCGTTCCGCCGATGGGGGAGTGCCGGTCGTGGACTCTGTGCGCTGCCACTATGAGGGCGACCGTTCGTGTGTTCGTGCCCGTGCGGTCACGGAGGCATTGGGTCGCATTGCCCTTGTGCTCAACTCTATGGAATAGACGTGTTTTAAGGGGCCTCCGGGCCCCTTAATTGTGGAGATAGGGGCCTCTGGCGAATTTTCTCTTCGTGCAGGTAGTTGGCGTATTCATGTTTGTCTTGCCTTGTTTGGTTTGCCTGCGGTCAAGTTTTTGGTCAGTGTTTGGTCGGCGTTTGGTTGGGTTTTGGAAAGGTCGGCTGCATATGATTTATCTGAACGGTTGACCACGAACAGCCGTTCGTTTATTATCGATGCAGGTTGTTAAGAGGAGGGCTATTCATGGCCAAGAATTCAGGTCCCGTACGTACCGTTCATGCTCGCACGACGGGTAAAGAGCGCGATGAGATGATCGCCACCACCAAGGCCGAGATTGAGAAGAAATTCGGCCAGGGTTCAATCATGAGGTACGGCGACGGTGGTCCCGAGCTCGAGGTCGAGGCCATTCCCACTGGCGCCCTGGCCCTCGATGCCGCGCTGGGCATCGGCGGCGTGCCGCGCGGCCGTATCGTCGAGATTTACGGTCCCGAGTCCTCCGGTAAGACAACGCTTTCGCTCGAGATTTTGGCTGAGGCCCAGGCTATGGGCGGCGTCGTGGCATTTATTGATGCCGAGCACGCGCTCGATCCCACGTATGCCGCGCGTATCGGCGTGGACATCGATGAGGTCCTCATTTCCCAGCCCGATACGGGCGAGCAGGCGCTCGAGATCGTCGACATGCTTGTGCGCTCTGGCGCCATCGACGCCATCGTCGTCGACTCTGTCGCCGCTTTGACTCCGCGTGCTGAGATTGAGGGCGAGATCGGCGATACTACGGTCGGCCTTCAAGCCCGTCTGATGAGCCAGGCACTCCGTAAGCTCGCCGGTTCGCTCGCCAAATCTAAAACGACCTGCATCTTCATTAACCAGCTGCGCGAGAAGATCGGCGTCATGTTCGGCAACCCCGAGACAACGACGGGCGGCCGCGCCCTCAAGTTCTTCTCGTCGGTGCGCATCGATATTCGCCGCATCGACAGCATCAAGCTCAAGGACGAGGTTATCGGCAATCGCGTGCGTGCCAAAGTCGTTAAGAATAAGGTGGCCGCTCCGTTCCGCTCGGCCGAGTTTGACATCATGTACGGCACGGGCATCTCTAAGGAGGGCTCGATTCTTGACATGGCCGTCGAGTGCGGTATCTGCAAAAAGATGGGTTCTTGGTTTGCTTACGGTGAGGACAAGCTCGGTAATGGTCGCGAGGCCGCTAAGGCCTTCCTGCGCGAACACCCCGATTGTGCAGACGAGATCGAGCATAAGGTTCGCCTCGCCTGCGGCCTTGAATTCGATGACGATGCTCCGTCCGAGGTCGAGCTGACCGATCAGCCCGAAACTGAGGAGTTCGATGAGCTTTACGCTATCGATGGCTCCGCGATGCTCGATGATGACGACGAGTAGCGGATGCCCTCATGTCGTATACGGTGACCGAGGCCACGGTCGTCTTTCCCGATAAGAAGGCGGCCTCTTCGTTCTCGAGTGGGTATGCATCAAAAAAGCCTTGTGCACATATCGACTGTGAGCTCGAGGGCGGTTTTGAGCGATCCATCTGGATTCCTGTTCGTGTTTTAGATGAGAACCGCTTTTGTTCGTACTTTATCGAGGAACGCAAACGACGCGGCTGGGGGCAGCGCAAGATTGAGACTGAGCTTAAGCGCCGCCATGTCGTACTCGATGATATCCCCGGCTATCCCGAGGATTTTTTCGCCGTGGAGGACGACTTGGCTCGCGCATCGGCTTTGCTCGCGAAGCGTCGTGTTCCCGAGACGCGTGGATTCGAAAAACTCGTCCGGTTTTTGATGGGCAAGGGCTTTTCGTACCACATCGCCGCCGATGCCGTTAAGGCGCGTCTGGATGCCGAACGTGAGGAATGCGCAGTTTAGACACATGCGTTTTGTGTTCCTGCCGTTCACCGCGTTTTAGATGCCTTGCTGGGTCCATTTATTTGACAGTTGTTGCGGTTCAACGTACGATAAACACTGTCATTTGCTTTGTGATATGTGCTCATCTTTGATGAGTTTGTTTATATGTTTATCTGTATCCGACCCGCATAAGCTGCGCCCATATTACTCAAATGTCGCGAGCCGTTCGTAAGGACGGTTCGCTTTGTTGTGTAACGAATCCATAAAAAGGAGTGAGCATGCCTATCATCGCAGCGCTCGTTGGCATCGTTTTGGGTGCCATCGCCGCCATTGCCTACATGCGCACCGCCAAGCAGGGTAGTCTTCACGAGGCCGACGAAAAGATTCAGTCGGCACACGCACAGGCTGAGTCCCTCATCGGTGATGCAAAGCGTCAGGCCGAGACCCTCAAAAAAGAGGCTCTGCTTGAGGCTAAAGAAGAGATCATCAAGAACAAGCAGGCTGCCGAGGCCGAGGACAAGCAGCGTAAGAACGAGATTCGTACGCTCGAGAATCGCGTGATGCAGCGCGAGGAGTCCCTCGATCGCCGCAACGATGCCCTCGACAAGCGTGAACATCAGCTGTCCAGCCAGGCTGGCCAGGTCGAGAAGCGCTCCCGTGAGCTTGAGGAGCTTTGCGCCAAGCAGACCTCGGAGCTCGAGCGCATCGCCGACCTGACCCGCGAGGATGCTCACAAGGAGCTTCTCGACAAGGTTCGTGGTGAGGTTACCCACGAGGCCGCTACGATCATCCGTGAGTCCGAGCAGCAGGTTCGCGCCGAGTGCCATAAGACCGCCCAGGAGATCTTGTCTCTGGCGATTCAGCGCTGTGCCGCCGATCACACCGCCGAGGTCACCGTTACCTCCGTGCATATTCCGTCTGACGACCTGAAGGGTCGCATCATCGGCCGTGAGGGTCGCAATATCCGCACCTTCGAGCAGGTTTCCGGCGTCAACCTCGTGATCGACGATACGCCCGAGACCGTCGTGCTTTCGAGCTTCGATCCGGTCCGTCGCGAGACCGCCCGCGTCGCCCTCGAGAACCTTATTGCGGACGGCCGCATTCATCCTGCCCGCATCGAGGAGATGTATCACAAGGCCGCCGACTTGGTTCAACAGCGCGTGCGCGAGGCTGGCGAACAGGCTGCCTTCGATACCGGTATCCACGATCTGCACCCCGAGATCGTTAAGACCCTGGGTGCTCTTCGCTACCGCACCTCGTTTGGTCAGAACGTGCTCCAGCATTCCCTCGAGGTTTCCGACCTGTGCGGCGTGATGGCTTCCGAGCTTGGCCTGGACGTTGTGACCGCCAAACGTGCCGGCCTGCTGCACGATCTTGGCAAGGCTATCGACCATGACGTCGAGGGTCCGCATGCCGTTATCGGCGCCGAGCTAGCCCGTCGCTATGGCGAGAAGCCCGTTATCGTTCACGCTATCGAGGCTCACCACGCCGACGTCGACCCCAACACGGTGCTCGATGTTCTGGTCCAGGCTGCCGATGCCGTTTCTGCCTCTCGCCCCGGTGCCCGTCGCGAATCGGCCGAGAACTACATCAAGCGCCTTGAGAAGCTCGAGGAGATCGCCAACTCCCATGACGGCGTCGAGCGTACCTATGCTATGCAGGCTGGTCGCGAGGTTCACGTCATGGTTCAGCCGGACAAGATTTCCGATGCTCAGTCCACGGTCTTGGCTCATGACATCGCCCATCAGATCGAGGAAGAGATGGAGTATCCCGGTCAGGTGCGCGTCGTCGTGATTCGCGAGAGCCGCGCTGTCGATATCGCTAAATAACATGAACGACGCGAACGAACTCATCTCATTTATCGCGTCGATGTCGGGGGAGGGCAACCTTCGCGTCGAGGAGAACCTTGGCGAGGGGTATGTCCGCCTCCGCGTTTCGGAGGCCGAGCGGCGCCAGGCAAAGCACGACATTCAGCATGTCGAGGATATTGTCATCGAAATGCTGCGCAACGCTCGTGATGCCGGCGCCGACAAGGTCTATCTCGCCACGACCAAGGAAGATGGCGTCCGTACGCTCGTCTTTCTGGATAATGGCTCGGGCGTGCCGCAGGATATGCAGGAGCGCATCTTTGATGCCCGCGTTACCTCCAAGCTCGAGAGTATGAAGATGGACCGTTGGGGCGTTCACGGTCGAGGCATGGCTTTGTTCTCGATTAAGCAAAACACCGACGAGGCACGCGTTGTCACGTCGGATGTTGACCTTGGCTCGGTCTTTAAGGTGAGCGTCGCTACCGACCGCCTTGGCGAGCGCGCCGATCAGTCCAGCTGGCCTCAGGCCGTGAAGGACGAGGACGGTCACTATGTCTGCGCCCGTGGCCCTCACAACATCATTCGCGCCGCCTGCGAGTTTGCCCTCGAGGAGCTGCGCGCCTGTGATGTCTATCTGGGGTCTCCGTCCGAGATTGCCGCGACGCTGCATGCGCAGGCCTCCAGCCGTCTCGATGCTTCTCGTCTTTTGTTTATCGACGACGAAGCCGAGCTTCCCGTGGTCGATCGTCTGGGTCTTGCTTCGGATGCGGAAGACTTTATCCGTATCTGTTCGGGTTTGGGCCTTGAGATGTCCGAGCGTACGGCGCATCGTATCTTGGCGGGCCAGATTAAGCCCGTTCGCGGTGTGACCGCACGCCTGCTACGCGAGCGCGATTCGTCCGTTATTGCAGTTAAAACGTACTTTTAAACGCAGGAGTTTCTTCATGGATTGCCTGAAGGTATCAAGCAAATCATCGCCCGCGTCCGTTGCCGGCGCCATTGCCGGCATGGTCAAAGATGGTGTTCCCGTCAATATTCAGTGTGTTGGCGCGGGTGCCGTCAACCAGGCAATTAAGGCCGTGGCTATCGCGCGCGGCTTTTTGATTCCGACCGGGTTTGATATTTCCTGCGCGCCGGTGTTCTCCGACATCCTCATCAACGGGGAGTCGCGCACGGCCATCCGTCTTTCTATTTACGTTCATCAGATTAATCGAGCTGCCATGGATAACGTTATGATGGACGACGTTAAGCCTGTGGCATAGAGTTTTTACTCTTTGCCCGCCCTCTTTGATCCCGCTTATTCCACCTCGTTAGGACTTATACACATGGACCAGGGTTCCGTACGCGATATTCTTGCCGGTAAAACCTACTTTATCCGCACCTTTGGCTGCCAGATGAATCAGCACGACTCCGAGCGCGTGAGTGGTCTGCTCGACTCATATGGCTGCCTCATGGCGCTCGATCCGGAGCATGCTGACATTGTCGTGTTCATGACGTGCTGCGTTCGTGAGGCCGCTGACACCCGTCTGTACGGTCAGTGCAACTCTTGTAAGAGCCTCCCGCCTTCGCCCTCGGGTAAGCGCGTGGTCGCCGTGGGCGGCTGCATCGCGCAGCGCGATGGCGAGGGTCTGCTCACCAATGTCGATAACGTCAACGTTATTTTCGGCACGCATTCCATCGCGCATGTGGCCGAACTCGTTGCCGAGGCGTTCTTGGACGGTAAGCGCCATATTCGCACCAATGAACACGAGGACACGGATGCCATGAGCATGCCGTGGCATCGTGAGACCCAGTATCACGCCTGGGTTCCCATTATGACGGGTTGCAACAATTTCTGCACCTATTGCATCGTGCCGTATGTTCGCGGTCGCGAGAAAAGCCGTCCTTTCGAGGAGATTGTCGACGAGGTGACCGGTCTGGTACGCCAGGGCGTGCGTGAGGTCACGCTGCTGGGTCAAAACGTCAACTCCTATGGTCGCGATCTATTTGGCAAGCCGCGCTTTGCCGATCTGTTGCGAGCCGTGGGCGATACGGGTGTGGAACGCATCTTCTTTACTTCCTCGCACCCCAAAGACCTGCTGCCCGAGACTATCGACGCTATGGCCGAGACGCCTGCCGTCATGCCGCAGCTGCATCTGGCAGTTCAGTCGGGCTCGACGCGCATCCTTAAAGAGATGAATCGTCGCTATACGCGCGAGGATTATCTGGGGCTCGTCGATCGCATCCGCAATCGCATGCCCAATATCGCGCTTTCGACGGATATCATCGTGGGCTTCCCCGGCGAGACCGAGGCAGACTTTGAGCAGACGCTCTCGCTTGCCGAGACGGTCCGTTATGCTCAGGCCTATACGTTTATCTATTCCAAGCGCGCCGGTACTCCGGCCGCCGAGATTGACGATCCCACGCCGCATGAGGTGATTCTTGAGCGCTTCAACCGTTTGGTGAAGGTTATCGAGACCACAGCGCATGAGTATAACCAAGGTGAG
Organism: Collinsella sp.; assembly: GCA_022720335.1. Taxonomy (GTDB): domain Bacteria; phylum Actinomycetota; class Coriobacteriia; order Coriobacteriales; family Coriobacteriaceae; genus Collinsella. The sequence continues at coordinate 10,112 of JAIHVJ010000044.1, read as the reverse complement.
CTCCACACCGTTGTGCCGGCACTTATTGAGGGTACGAGCAAAAAGAATGACGCGGTGCTGCTGGGCAAGAGTCCTAAGAATCAGACCGTTCATGCACCGATTCCCGCGGGCTATAGCATCGATCAGTTGATTGGCAAGATTGTCGATGTTGACGTTGACGTTGCCAAGACCTGGTATCTGTCCGGATCCGTTGTGGGCGAGCCGCGCTAATGATTTCTCCCGGGGCAGGCCTTTCCGCCGTTGCGATTGTCGGTCCGACCGCGGTTGGCAAAAGTGATGTCGCAGATCGTTTGGCGACTCGTCTTTCGTCCGAAGTGCTGTCGTGTGACGCGATGCAAATCTATCGAGGTATGGATATCGGCACTGCCAAAATGGCACCCGAGGAATGCACGGCGCCGCTACGCCTGGTCGATATTGTTGAACCGGGCGTTGCATATTCTGCAGCGCTGTATCAGGCAGACGCTCGTGTACATGTTGAGCGCTTGCTGGGCGAGGGCCGCCTACCGGTGTTTTGCGGGGGCACGGGCTTATATCTCAAGGCCGCCCTGGATGAGATGGATTTTCCCTCAGGCGAGCTTGAGGACGATCGCCGCGCGGGGTATCAGGAGCTTGCCGAGCGCATAGGCGAGGAAGCGCTGCACGCGCTGCTTGCCGAGCGTGACCCCGAGTCCGCTGCGGTCATCCACCCCCATAATGTTCGCCGCGTGATTCGCGCGCTCGAAATGCACGATGATGGTGTGTCCTACGCGCAGCAAAAGTCGCAGTTCAGTGTTCCGCGCGAGCATTATCACGCTCTGTGGTTTGGATTGATGCGTAATCGCGAGGCGCTTTACGAGCGCATTAACCTTCGCGTTGATCTGATGTTTGAGCAGGGTCTTGTTGATGAGGTTCGTGGTCTTATGGACCAGGGGCTGGGAGATGCCCTGACTTCGATGCAAGCGATTGGCTATAAAGAGATTATCGATGCCTTTGACGGCGTGATGTCTATGGATGAGGCTCGCGAACTCATCAAGATGCGCTCGCGCCGCTATGCCAAGCGTCAGCTTTCGTGGTTTAAACGCGATGACCGCATCGTGTGGTTCGATATGGATGAGTTTACGATCGATGAGGTCGTTGAGGATATCCTTCATCGTATTGAGGCGGCCTAATGGCTCGGTTTCCCCTCGTCCCTACGGCGCCTGAGCCCGAACGTGCCGTTCTTGTCGGAGTTGAGTGGCGCGATAACGCCTGGCCGCTCGATCGTTCGCTTGACGAGCTTGAGCGCCTGGCCCATACGGCTGGCGCCCAGTGCGTGGCGCGTTTGTCGCAGCGTCTGGTTAAGCCATATCCAAAATCGTTTATCGGCTCCGGTAAGGTTGAGGAGCTTTGCGGGCTCGTGCATCGTATGGATGTCGATGTTGTTATCTTCGACGACGATTTAACGCCCTCGCAGCAGTCTTATCTTGAGAAAGCCGTGGGCGAACCGGTTAAGATTATCGACCGCACGGCGTTGATTCTCGATATCTTTGGCCTGCACGCTCAGACCCGTGAGGGCCGCCTGCAGGTGCAGCTAGCCCAATTGCAGTATCTGTTGCCTCGCTTGCGCGGTATGTGGAGTCATCTTGCTAAAGAGCAGACACGCGGTGGCATTGGTTCGCGCTTTGGCCAGGGCGAAAGCCAGCTCGAGGTTGACCGACGTTTGATTCGCAACAAGATTGCCGCGCTTCGTCGCGAGCTTAAGCAGGTTGAACAGCGCCGAGATGTCCAGTCAAAGAGTCGTATCGAGTCGCCGGCGTTTCGCGTTGCCTTAGCCGGTTATACCAATGCCGGTAAGTCGACGTTGCTCAATCGCCTGACCGGGTCTACAGTGCTTTCACAGGACAAATTGTTTGCCACGCTCGATCCGACTACGCGCTCGTATCGCTTGCCCGGCGGTCGTGGTATGACCATTACCGATACGGTTGGCTTTATTCAAAAGCTACCGCATGGTCTCGTTGATGCCTTTAAGTCCACACTGTCCGAGGTCCTTGGTGCCGACCTGATCCTTAAAGTTGTGGATGCCTCTGACGAGGACTACGAGCGCCAGCTCGAGGCAGTCGATCGCGTTCTTGACGAGATCGGTGCCGGTGAGCGTTTGACGCTTACGGTGTTCAATAAAATCGACCTACTCGATAGCGTCGATCGATTGAGTTTCCGTCGTCGCTATCCCGAGGCCGTGTTGTTCTCGGCCCAGACAGGCGAGGGGCTCGACGATCTCGTCGACCGAATTGCTCGTGAGGCGGCTGCCACCGATGTGTTGCTCTCCGCTGATATCCCGTATCGCGAGGGCGCCTTCATCACGCTGGTGCATGAGCAGGGAACCCTTCTGCATGAGGAATATCTCGAGGACGGCGTTCGCATTGTGGCAAAGTTGCCGGCCCGAATCGCGCCGCGTCTCGAGCGCTATCGTACGGAATAGGCGAGCTCTAGCACGCCTAGAATGACAGGCTGATGGAGCAGGTAGAACGGTAAGGCATGCCGTCCGAGGACCGCGAGCGCCGGGATGGGGTTGGCGTATGCCCATGCTGGCGCTTCGAGGCTTGATGCTTGTGCTGCCTGGGCAGTAAAGAAGCCGGTAAGGTACATAAAGACAAACGGAATGAGCGGATAGTAGTCTCCCGAAACAAAACCCGGGCCCGGGAATCCAAGCCATGCCAGGTAGGGGAGTGGGTAGACCGCTTTTGGAATGCCCCAGGTTAGGGCAAAAAGAACAAGGCACGCTGCGATGCCCCACGAACCCGGTATTTTTTGAAGTAACGGACGGGTGAGTGCAACCACCGCGGTGCACGCCGCCATGCAATAAATGATGCCAAAGTTTACTGAATCGTCGACTGATACCAGTGTAGTTGCAATCCATACGATCAAGGCTGCGGCCGCGTATTTGAGGGCGCGCTTAACGTTATTACGCGAGAGAGTGCACATCCAACCGGCGATAAACAAAAATACCCAGCTGATACTTGCGCGCCAGATATCCTGGAAAACCGTTTCGGTAAACCATGGCATTTCCCATCCATATAGGTAGGCCAAATCGTAGCAGGCGTGAAAACCTGCCATCGACAGCATCGTAAACCCGCGGACGGTATCAAATATGGTGATGCGTTTTTGCATTACGAGAACCGGCGCATTAACCCGACAACCTTACCCAAAATAACGGGGTTCGTCGCATAGATGGGCTCCATGGTGTCGTTCTCGGGCTGCAAGCGCACGCGCCCCTGCTCCTTGTAGAACGTCTTGACAGTCGCCGAGCCATCGATCATGGCCACGACGATTTCGCCGTTCATCGCGCTCTTTTGCTCGCGAACGATAATGTAGTCACCGTTGTAGATGCCGACATTGATCATTGAGCTGCCGTGCACTTCAAGGATAAAGGAGCCCTGGTCTGTGGCGATTTCGGTCGGGATGGTAAAGGTGTCCTCGATATTTTGTTCGGCCAGAATGGGAATCCCAGCCGCGACGCGACCGACGAGCGGCAGCGAGACCGTTCCGCGGGGTGCCGTGGGTTCATCGGATTTGGAAATCGAGACAGAGGATCCGTCCTCATCAAAGAGCTCTAGGGCGCGAGGCTTGGTGGCATCGCGCTTGAGCAGTCCTCGAGCCTCCAGGGCAGAGAGATGAGCATGCACCGTGCTGGGGGAGGAGAGGCCTACGGCCGATGCCATCTCGCGCACACTGGGCGGATAGCCCTTCTCCTGCTGATATTCCTTGATGAAGTCGTAAATCTGCTGCTGACGCTTGGTAATTTTGCGAGCCATCAGGGGATCCTCTCTGCCAATGTCAAACAAATGTTCGATTATTGCTTGACAGGAACAACTGTTCGAAGATAATAATAACCGAACATTCGTTCTCGCGCTAGACATTTTTGTCCGCGCGGCTTGATAAAACTGTTCTCAGCAAAACACGCGAGAGGAGAACATGATGAACGCAACGGATATGGTCCAGGGTAACCTTGCCCTTAAGCTCGAGACGCCTGCGGCGCCGGCTTTCACGGTTGTTAAAGGCGGCCGCTCTGGTTTCCAAACACTGCCTGGCAAGCCCGTCCGCAGCCAGTGCGTCGCCACGACTTCGGCCCCCGTTGCCCTAAAGGCTTCGACGATTGTCGCCCTGGCCGTTGCGCTCACGCTCTTCTTTGTACTTGCCACCTCGATCTTCAGCGCTCGTCACGCCGCATATGCCGAGTCGGTATCCAACGTTACCTACGAGACCGTCCGTGTTCAGTCTGGCGATTCCTTGTGGTCGCTAGCCCAGGAGCATCCGATTGAGGGTCTTTCCACGCAGGAGACCTCTGATATGATCCGCAACGTCAATCACCTGGAGCATGGCTCGCTCGATGTCGGTGCGCATCTTAAAGTTCCCACACGTTCCTAAGATTTCAGTACTGTCGCATGGTACCCTTGTAATCGTTTTAGAGGAGGTACCATGCGCTGTCCTAAATGCGGCAAGGCCCATACCCGCGTTGTTGATTCCCGCATGCAGGAATCTAATAACACCATCAAACGTCGTCGCGAATGCTGCTCGTGCAATTATCGCTTTACGACTTTTGAGCGTTGTGAAGACCCTATTGAGGTCATTAAGTCAGACGGAACCAAGCAACGGTTCGATCGCAATAAGTTGCTGGTCGGTTTGATGCGCGCCACGATTAAGCGTGATATCGACACTAAAAAGCTCAACGAGATCATTGACGATATTGAGGTCGAGCTTCGCTCCCGTACGCTCACGGCCGTTACGTCTCATGAGTTGGGCGATATGGTTCTTAAGCGGTTGGCCAAGATCGATAAAGTGGCCTACATCCGCTTTGCCTCGGTCTATCGCGATTTCAAAGACGTCGATGAGTTTCTGCAAGAGCTCGACAAGCTAAGGTGATTTCATGTCCAACATTACCGTTAACATTAAACGTCTCGACCCCACGGTCGAGCTTCCCAAATACGCTCATCCTACGGATGCCGGCCTGGACCTGCGTTCCAACGAGGATTGCAATCTGAAGCCCTTTGAGCGTCGTCTGGTCTCCACGGGCCTAGCTATCGCCCTGCCTGACGGCTACGCCGGCTTTGTCCAGCCCCGCAGCGGCCTAGCCATTAAGCAGGGCCTGTCCATAGTCAACACTCCTGGCCTCATCGATGCCCACTACCGAGGAGAACTCAAAGTCATCCTCATCAATCTAGACCCCACGAACAACATCCAAATCAACAAAGGCGACCGCATCGCCCAGCTCGTCATCCAAGAAGTCCCCACGGTCAACCTCGTAGAAGTAGAAGAACTAGACGAAACCGACCGAGGAGCCGGCGGTTTCGGCTCTTCCGGTGTAGCTTAGATTGTTATGTCCGCTCACCCGTTGGAGGGCCCTATATATCATCCTATGCTCAATCATTCTCGCTTCGCAGGGGCGCATGGGTCTCGCTTTCGCCTGAGCCCCATATATATCATCCCGTGCTCAAACATTCTCGCTGCGCTGCGAAACTGCGCGCGGGACGATATATATGGGGCTCAGGCGAAAGGGCTGCATGCTTGATATAAAAACAATCTTTCTAGTAAGCCGGTACGATAAAGAGATTGCTCATTTGTCGCACCGGCTTACTATTTAGATTTCACCTTGGCAGGTCTAACGGGGGGTCAAACGTAGCTGCTAGTACGTAAACGTAGCTGCTCAGAGGGAGCCGCCCATATATCGTTCCACGCGCAGTTTCGCAGCGAAGCGAGAATGTTTGAGCATGGAATGATATATGGGCGGCTCCCTCTGAGCAGCGGGCTTTAAGACTCTAGCGGATGTGAGCTGGCTTGCCGCCCCAGTAGAAGCGGCAGAATGCGCGTTTTCTTTTCTGGGGTTTGCCTGCGAGTTCCATGGTGGCGACGGCGATGTCTTTGGCTGCATGGGGGCGGCGTAGTACTTCGCCGTTGATGAGTAGGGCTTTGAGTGATTCGGGATGGTCGTGCAGGTGGCGTAGGGTTACGATGAGCTCTCGTGCCGTGGTGACGTGCATGCTGGCGCCCATGCCGGTGAGCATAGTGGTGTTGGCCTTTTCCTGGCCATAGGACTTGCCCAGTAGGATCATCGGCAGATGTGCGCATAGGCACTCGGTGACCGTGAGTCCGCCCGATTTGAGGATTGCCAGGTCGCAGCCGTGCATGAGGGCTGCCATGTCGTCGACATAGTCCAACACCGTGACGTTCTCGAGCTTCATGGCATCGAAGAGCGTCTTCAGCCGGGTGGCATACTCCACGTCTTTGCCGGGCAAAAAGACAAAGTGCATGTCTTCGAAGCCGCGCAGGAAGGGGAGCGTGTGGTCCATCGCCGCGCGAAAGCGGACGTACGGCTGAGGCAGGCTGGCACCGGCCATTACCAGCACGACGGTTTTGTCGGTGGGGAGGTTGAACTTGGCCAACTCTTCCTCGCGATCGTAATCCGTGTCGAATCCGGCGCGAATAGGGATGCCGGTAATGCGAATCTTTGCCTCGGGCACCTTGCGCGGACGCAGCGTTTCGGCCATAAATTCATTGGCAACACAGAATAGATCGGTGTCCTTGTGGGGCCACCAGCCCTCGACTTCGTAGTCGGTCGGTACGCAGATGACCGGATAATCGATACCCGTAATAACGCGGGCGCCCACGGCAACATTGGCTGCTGTGATGTGCGTTGCGACCACGGCTATGGGCCTGCGGCTACGAATATATTCATTGAAGGCGGGGAACATAATTCGCGACCATGCCGTGCCGCCACCCCAGAGAAGATGTCCCGTAAGCGTATATCGCCAGGTCAGGTCGTAAATGGGGCGCGTGGCTCCCGTAAAAGAAGCCGCGGTCTTATTGCCGTCGAATTTAATTCGTCCAAAATCAAGGATATCGAGCACTTCAATATCAACATCTTCGGGGATGCCATTGGTGCCGCGGATGAGGTCGAATGCCTGCGCAATCGCATTTGCGGCGGCCTTGTGGCCCGAGCCGACCGAGGCGTGCACGATGGTCACGAGAGGTTTTTGCTGAGCCAAGAGCGTGGATTGCTCCGATTGGGGAGTGCTGTGCGTGAGCAGGGGAGCGTCGTCGCTCGTCTGCGTCTGATCCATCGATAACTCCCCTTCGACGTTGTAATACGGATTTATCATTGTAGTGCATGAGTGTCACGTTCACGTAAATTTGGGTATGAGCGCAAAGAACGACAACGTTTCGATGAGAGGACTCTTCATGACTACCGATCAGACAATCGATGTTGCGATTATCGGCGGCGGACCCGCGGGCTATGCTGCCGCTATTTATGCAGCGCGCGCCAACCTGACGACGACCGTCTTTGAGCAGGGCATGTCTGGCGGACAGATCGCCACATCCAACGAGATTGAGAATTATCCTGGCATTCCGCTACTGAGCGGTGCCGAACTTGGTGAGCGGTTTCAACAGCATGCTGAAGGCCTGGGGGCTCAGGTTGAATGGAGTATGGTGACAGGCGTCGATTACGATGCCGATGCGGCACAATTTACCATCCATCATGATATGGGCGATACAGCAGCCAAGAGCGTTATTGCGTGCATGGGCGCCACGCCGCGTCCTGCGGGTTTTGTTGGCGAGGACACGTATCGCGGTCGTGGCGTTTCGTACTGCGCGACGTGTGACGGCATGTTCTTCCGTGGCAAGCAGGTCTTTGTTGTCGGAGGCGGCAATTCGGCATGCGAGGAGGCGCTGTTCCTGTCCGACATTGCCAGCAGCGTGACCATTGTGCTGCGTCGCGATCAGTTCCGTGCACCCGAGGGCGTTGTGAATAAAGTGCTCGCTAAGGACAATATTTCAGTTAGGTACCAAACTAGTATTGTTGAGCTTTCTGGCGAAGCGATGCCCACGACAATTACGTTCAAGGACAATGCGACTGGTGAAATGCACGCTGAGTCCTTTGAACCTGGCTCGTTTGGCATTTTTGTCTTTACGGGGACGCAGCCACATACCGAGCTCGTTGAGCACCTAGTCGATCTGGCTCCCGACGGCGGCATTGTCACCGATGATTCCATGGCCACCCGCACACCCGGATTATTCGCAGCCGGCGATATTCGTTCCAAGCGTTTACGCCAGGTTGTGACCGCCGTATCGGACGGTGCTATAGCGGCAACCAGCGCATACGCTTTCCTACGCGGATAAGTACGATAATATATCTTATGTAAGGTTGCTATCTTTTAACAAAGTGGTTGGGCGGTGCATCAATGTGCAGTCCAACCACTTTTACTTGGCTGCTATGTGGTATCCAAAACTAGATAACCTAGAATACAATATAGAAAACGAACGGAGGCCTCTGATGAACCACGTCAAACATGTTATCCCGATGTCCGATACATCGGTCTGCATTAAGCCGGAGGATATTCAACCGACGGTGCTGCCGGATGCATTTATTCAGTCCGATATGGTGGGTAAACTCAACGCTTTGAGCCTGCCACGCTATGAACAGCTGCCCAATGTAACGCTCTATCGCGATCAGGTTATTGAATATGTTGCGCTGTGGATGGAGCCGCTTTCGATTTGCGTAGAGCAGCCCGTTATCACGCCTTCAATGATTAATAACTACGTGAAGGTCGGCCTCGTTCCTGCTCCGGTTAAAAAGCAGTATGGCCGTGAGCAGATTGCGCGTCTCATCGCCATTTGTATCTTTAAGCAGGTACTGCCCATCGCTGCGGTTCAGGCACTTTTTAATATTCAGCGCTTGAGCTACGACGCTCCAACGGCTTTCGATTATGTAGTCGATCAACTTGAGGCATCGATTCGTGCGGCGTTTTCCGTCGAGCAGACTCCCGTACCCGATACCGCACATCAGGTTACGCGCGAATCGCTGCTCGTACGCAGTGCGGTATCGTCCTTCGTTTCGAAGGCGTACCTGATGAGCTACCTCAAGTTCAATGGGTTTAATAGCTAACCGAGGTATAAGACGGGCGGGATAAAGGGCCACTGGCCCCTTATCCCGCCCGTGCGTTTGTCAAGCTGGACATTATCGGCCCGAAGCCACGCCCATGCCGTAGCCGATGATGAGACCGTGCATCTCGGCGTAATAGGAATCTAGGCCGTTGCAGGGCATGACAAACGTCTTGGAGCCGGGCCAATGCTCGACAATGCGGTCAGCAAGCGCCTGGGCTCCAGCTTCGTTCTCAACGTGATCGATGATGACCTCGCCGCCCGTGAAGCCCTCGGCCTCCATGGTGTCGACAATCTTGGTGAGCATCTTCTTTTCGCCGCGCGTGTGCCCAACGAGTTCAATTTTGCCCGCTTCGCTCGCCGTGCCCAAAATGCGGATATTGAGCTTGTTGGCAATAACTCCGGCCGCCTTAGGGATACGTCCGGCCTTCGCAAGGTTTTCGTAATTGCATAAACTAAAGAGGATTTTGCTGTTTTGCTCCAAGCTATCGAAGTAGGCGCAGGCGTCCTCAAAGGAGGTATCCGGGTTGCTCGCAAGATAGCGGTCGAACAGCAAGAAGATCAGATCCATTTTGCCACCCGCGGCTCGTGAGTTAACCAAATGAATCTGGCGGTTGGGCTCCTCGGCAAGCACCATGTCACGTGCGGTGGCCGCGGCATTGTAGCTTCCCGATACGCCCTCCGAGATGGGCATGCAGATCGTCTTGTCGGCAAGCTTAAAAAGTTCAGCCCACTCCCCTACGCTTGGACAGGCGCTCGAAGAAGCGCTCGACTCCGCCTGCACGGCGCAATTGAGCTCGTGAACATCGAGCGAGAGGTCATCAACAAATTCACGCTCCCCCACTCGGATCTTAAGGGGTGCAAATGCAAAGGTGGTATGAGGTGCGGTTGGTTGCCAATCGCGAAGATTGCAGCTCGAATCGGAGATAAGTGCCCAGCTCATTGAGGGTCCTTTCTAATTGTTCCTCAACAATTATAGCCATCTTTTTGATTGATTGGACGGCTATCTAGTTTTGAATACTAGATAGCCGTACTGATCTTATGACAAACGGTAGGGGCAAAAAGAATGGGCCTCGTGATTCAAGATCGCGAGGCCCACGTTCGTTCGCTGTAGTAATAAATTAGTAGCGAACGAAAATGTAATTGTTGTTCATGCCAGCGGCAACGGAGCTGATGATAACGCCCGTCTTGTAGTCGGAAGCATGGATCATCTGGCCGTT
>JAIHVJ010000043.1 GCA_022720335.1 Collinsella sp. | reverse complement strand
CGCAGCAGCGGGGTCTTCTTGTCCAGGGCCTCGCCCGTGTAGGAGCAGAAAGCCGTGGGGATGCACAGGACATCGTCCTTGATAAAGGCGGGGCTAGTGGGATCCCAAGCGGTGTAGCCACGGGCCTCGAAGGTGGCGCGCAGGCCGCCGTTGGGGAAGCTGGAGGCATCGGGCTCGCCCTGGATGAGGTTCTTGCCCGTAAACTTGGTAATGGCGGTGCCGTCGTGGTTGGGCTCCAGGAAGCTGTCGTGCTTCTCGGAAGTAATGCCCGAAAGCGGCTGGAACCAGTGCGCGTAGTGCGTCGCGCCCTTGGAGATGGCCCAGACCTTCATGGCATGGGCAACGGCGTTGGCCACATCCAGGTCGAGCGGCTCACCGCCCTCGAGGGTTGCAGCAAGGCGCTTCCAAATGTCCTTGGGGAGGTAGTCCTTCATGACTTCCTCAGAGAACACCATGGTCCCGAAGCGGTCAGTAAGTTCGGCCATACGGAACTCCCTTCGTATCGGCACCGCGTGAGAAGCGGTGTTGATTACTAACGAACGAGTCATAGCTTAGACTCGCCGTGTTTCCGCGACATTACCGTTATGTTGCTGTCGCGAAACCAATCAATGAGGTTACCCTATCGAGGCGGCGTTGCCACCCTCAACAGCCAATCAACTGCATAAATTGCAGACCTCTCCCCATGGTTTAAGGGTAGTCAATTTGGGATGGAGCTCTATTAACTGGTATTTTGCATCAGATACCAGTCTTTATAGTCCGTGCCTAGATTAGCCGCTCTGTTATAGAGAAAGCCGATAGCAAGGCATCTTTGATTGGTATCCCCGAATAACGAGTGAAACTCCACCGTGACACAGTGGTGCTGTAGAATCCTTACAACACATCACACTATTACGTATCTAGAGGAGCACGATATGCGCGTCGACGAGGTTTTTAAGCAGGCAGCATCCCAGGGCACCGCGCCCGTTTCGTTTGAGATGTTCCCGCCCAAGGGCGAGCTCACCCTCGACACGGCTCGCGAAGTGGCAGGCAATCTGTGCAAGCTTTCGCCGAGCTTTGTCTCGGTCACCTGCTCGGCCGGCGGCTCGGGCAACGGTGCCACCACCGCCCCCATCGCGCATATGATTTCGAGCGAATTCGACACGCCCTCGGTGGCACACCTTACCTGCGTGGGCCGCTCGCACGCCGATATCGCCGCCAAGATCGACGAGTATCGCACCGCCGGCGTGGAAAACATCCTGGCCCTGCGTGGCGATCTCCCTGCCGGCGCGACCGAGGACGACAAGCCCGCCTCCGACTACGCCTACGCCCGCGACCTCATCCCCGAGCTCGTCGACGCCGGCTTTTGCGTGGGCGCCGCAGCCTACCCCGAGGGCCACATTGCCTGTGAGGATCTCAACCTCTCGGTCGAACACCTCAAGCAAAAACAGGACGCCGGCGCGAGCTTCTTTGTGACGCAGCTCTTCTTTGATAACGAGTGCTTCTACCGTTTTCGCGAGCTTGCCGACAAGGCCGGCATCACCGTGCCCATTACCGCGGGAATCATGCCGTTTATGGGCAAGTCGCAGATCAGCCGCATGGTCTTTATGTGCGGCGCGTCGCTGCCCTCCCCCGTCATCAAGATTCTCGCCAAGTACGAGAATGACCCCGAGAGCCTGCAGGCAGCTGGTGTAGATTATGCAGCCCGCCAGCTTTGCGACCTCAAGGAGCACGGCGCCGACGGCCTGCACCTGTACACTATGAACCGTCCTGCGATCGCCGCGACCATTATGGAGCGCCTGGGGTAATGGAAAAACCGCACATCGATACAACCGCTGTCGAAGTGCCGGCCGACCTTGCGTCGCCGGCGCTTTACCGTGTCGATGCTGCGCACCATCCCCGTGTCGACCGTGCCGAGATGCTGCGGTATCTGGGTTACGGCGGCCAGCAGATTGAGCCCGAACTGTCACGACGTATTGAGCTTGTCGTTGAACGTCTGGAACTGGACATTGAGCCCCGTGGCGTGCGCCGCGTATTTGCCGTCGATGCCACGGGCGTGGACGAACAAAGTGAGCCTTGCATTCGCTTGGTCGGCACCAACGTTGAGCTGCGAGGTCGCGATATCTATCGACATCTCAAAGATGCCCGCTTTGCCGCGCCTCGATCGTCAATGCGCTCAACGCCACGCGGCTCATCGGGCTTACCGTCACACCCACCAGCCTGCTCATGCCCACCAAAAGCGTGACCGCGGTGATCGGCCTATTCGACGGCGAAGTCCACGACGCCCAGAGCCGCCCCACCTGCAATATCTGCCGCATGCGCGAGCACTGCCGCTTCCGCGCCGCCCACACCACCTGCTATTCCAGCCATTAGGAGCCCTCAATGTTTACTCCGCTTATCACTCATGATTCTGACGGTGCTGCGCTGGCGGCGCCCGTTGATGCCGCACGCCGCAACGGTGCCGCGTACAAAACGCGCACGATCGACGACCTGCACATTAAGGACGATCGCCTGCGCGCCGCCATTGAGGGCACCGGGCACCTGCTGTTTGACGGCGGCATGGGCACCATGCTGCAGGCCGCCGGCATGAAGGCAGGCGCCCTGCCCGAGCTGCTCAACTTTGAGGAGCCCCAGGTCATTAGCGATATTCAGCGTCAGTACGTCGAGGCCGGCTGCGACGTGATCACCGCCAACACCTTTGGCGCCAACGCCCACAAGCTCGACGGCGCCGCCACCGTGGCAGACGTCTTTGCCGCGGCAGTCACCTGCGCCCGCGAGGCCGGCGCCCGCTACGTCGCCGGCGATATCGGTCCCATCGGCGCGCTGCTTCGCCCCCTGGGCACCCTGAGCTTCGACGAGGCCTATGACCTCTTTGCCGAGGAAGTGCGTGCCGGCGTCGATGCGGGTGTGGACCTCTTTATTATCGAGACCATGACCGATCTTGCCGAGATCAAGGCGGCAGTCCTCGCCTGCCGCGAGAATTCTGACCTGCCCGTCTTTGCCACCATGACCTTTGAGGAAGACGGCCGCACCTTCTTGGGCACGAGCCCCGAGGTCGCCGCCATCACCCTCGACGCCATCGGCGCCGACGTCCTGGGCATCAACTGCAGTCAGGGACCGGCCGAGCTCCGAGGGCTCGCCGCGCGCATGCTCACCGTTACCGACAAGCCCGTTATGGTGCAGGCCAATGCGGGACTGCCCCGCGTGGACGACGACGGCAATACCGTCTTTGATATCCAGGCACCCGAGTACGCCGAGGCCGTCGCCGGCATGATTGAGGACGGCGTGAGCGTCGTGGGCGGTTGCTGCGGCACCACGCCGACGCACATGGCGGCACTTCGCACCCTCATCGACAACCACACGCCCAGCCCGCGTCACCGCAAACCCAGCATGTCGGCCACGAGCGCCCAGACGGTCGTGGACCTCCCCTGCGACGGCCACAAGATCGCCGTCATCGGCGAGCGCATCAACCCCACCGGCAAAAAGCGCCTGCAGCAGGCCCTACGCGACGGCGACCTGGACTACGTCGTGAGCCAGGGCATCAGCCAACAGGAGCAGGGCGCCGACATCCTGGACGTCAACGTGGGCCTGCCCGAGATCGACGAGGTCAAGGTCATCCAGCAAGCGACCGAGCAGCTCCAAGGTTCCACGCTGCTGCCGCTGCAGATCGACTCCACCGACCCCGCCGCCGTCGAGGCCGCCGTGCGTCGCTACGCCGGCAAGCCCATCATCAACTCGGTCAATGGCAAACAGCAGATCATGGACGAGATCTTCCCGCTGGTCGCCCACTACGGCACCAACGTCGTCGGCCTCACGCTCGACGAGGGCGGCATCCCGGATACCGCCGAGGCTCGCTTCGCCATCGCCGAGCGCATCGTGGCCGAAGCCGCCCGTTACGGCATTGGCCCGGACCGCATCCTCATCGACTGTCTGGTCATGACCGCCTCGACCAACCAGCGCCAGGCTGAGCAGATCCTGCGCGCCATGTCTATGTGCAAGGAGCGCCTGGGCGTCAAGTGCGCACTCGGCGTATCGAACATCAGCTTTGGCCTGCCCGCGCGCCCGCTGCTGGGCTCGGTCTTTTTGGCCGCCGCCTTTGGTGCAGGTCTGGACGCCCCCATCATGAACCCGGGTTCCAAGCGCTTTATGGACACTGTCTACAGCTATCGCGTGCTGAGCGTTGAGGACGAGGGCTCGACCGGATACATCGAGCGCTACGCCGGCTGGACCGACCCGTACAAGATTGCCGCCAACCCGGCAGCAGCTCAGGCCACATCGAGTGATGCCGCGCCTGCTGCAAGCGCCCCCGGCACCGACGGCAACGACGACCCGATTCGACGCATGGTCGTCTCGGGCCGCAAAGGCGAGATCGCTGCCGAGACCGAGCGCCTGCTGGCCGACCACGACGCCATGGACCTCATCAACAATCACTTTATCCCCGCCCTCGACGAAGTTGGCGTCCTCTTTGACCAGGGCAAGTTCTTCTTGCCGCAGCTCATGGCCTCGGCCGAGGCCGCGCGCGTGGGCTTCGACACCATCAAGCGCCTGATGCCCGCCGGCGAGATTGCCGACAAGGGCAAAATCTGCGTGGCCACCGTCAAGGGCGACATCCACGATATTGGCAAGAACATCGTCAAAATGCTGCTCGACAACTACGGCTACACCGTCTTTGACCTGGGTCGCGACGTCGATCCGCAGGAAGTACTCAAGACCGTCAAGGAGCGCGACATCAAACTCGTCGGCCTCTCGGCGCTTATGACTACCACAGTCGTCGCCATGGAGGAGACCATCAAGCTGCTTCATACTGAGGTGCCGGGCGTCAAGATCATCGTGGGCGGCGCCGTACTCACCCCCGAATACGCCAAGCAGATCGGCGCGGACTACTACGCCAAGGACGCCGCCGAAAGCGCTCGCATCGCCGAAGAGGTCTTTGGGCAGTAACACAACGGAAACAACCGAGCACCAAAACGTGCCGCACGCGCCACTTGCCACGTGCGGCACGTTAGAATAGAAAAGACTATGCTCGTTTTGGCAGATAGGAGCGCAAGGATGGCGATCACGCCCGCAGAAATCGCGGAAACCCGCGGCATGGTTGAGGAACAGAACCTCGACATCAGGACCATCACCATGGGTGTTTCGCTCATGGGTTGCGGTGACGAGAACCTCGACCGCATGTGCACGAAGATCTACGACCACGTGACGCACACGGCTGAGCATCTGGTCGAGACCGCCGAGAACCTCGAGCGCGAGTACGGCATCCCCATCGTCAACAAGCGCGTTTCCGTCACCCCGGTGGCGCAGATCGCCGCATGCTGCAAGGATGAGGACCTCACCCCCATCGCGCACGCCCTCGACCGCGCGGCCGAGACGCTCGGCATCGATTACCTGGGCGGCTTCTCCGCACTCGTCCAGAAGGGCATCGGCGGCGCCGACCGCCGCGTCATCCAGTCCATCCCCCAGGCGCTCGCCACCACGAGCCGCGTCTGCTCCAGCGTCAACGTCGCCAGCCTGCGCGCCGGTATCAACATGGATGCCGTGCTCATGGCCGCGCAGACCATCATCGATGCCGCTAAACTCACGGCCGACCAGGATTCCGTTGGCGCCTCCAAGTTTGTCTGCTTTGCCAACATGGTCGAGGACTCCCCGTTTATGGCGGGCGCCGTCCACGGCGGTGGCGAGGCCGACGCCGTCATCAACGTTGGCGTCTCGGGCCCCGGCGTTATGGCTGCTGCCTTGGAGACGCTCCCCGACTCCGCCTCGATGATGGAGGTTGCCGAGAAAATCAAGCAGACCGCCTTTAAGATCACCCGCGCCGGCGAGCTCATGAGCCGTGAGGCCGCCCATCGTCTGGGTGTCGAGAAAGGCATTGTCGACCTGTCGCTGGCTCCCACGCCTGCCATCGGCGACTCCGTTGCCCGCATCCTCGAGATCATCGGCGTGGGCACCTGCGGTGGCCCCGGCACGACCTGCGCGCTCGCCATGCTCAACGATGCCGTCAAGAAGGGCGGCGTCATGGCCAGTTCCAGCGTGGGCGGTCTCTCCGGCGCCTTTATCCCCGTGTCCGAGGACGCCGGCATGATCGCCGCCGTCGAAGCCGGCGCGCTTTCGCTCGAGAAGCTCGAGGCCATGACCTGCGTGTGCTCCGTTGGCCTGGACATGATTGCCATCCCCGGCGACACCCCGGTTGAGACCATCGCCGGCATCATCGCCGACGAGATGGCCATCGGCGTCATCAACAACAAGACCACGGCCGTCCGCGTGATTCCCGCCATTGGCAAGGGCGTGGGCGACTGCGTCGAGTACGGCGGCCTGTTCGGCCGTGCGCCCATCATGCCGGTGAACCCCAACGCCGGCACCGTGCTTGCCCACCGCGGTGGACGCTTCCCGGCGCCGCTGAACTCGCTGAAGAACTAGCTGAGGGGTTCGGGCGAGGAGTCCCGAGGAGGGCAAATATATAAGGTCGCCTGCTCGGACAGTCCTGACTCGCACGGAGAGCACATTAAGTGCTCTCCGGCTCGTGCGGAACTCGCGATCGACCTTATATATTTGCCCTCCCCGGGACTCCCGCACAACGGGACCTCAGTTGGGTTCTATCCCGTATGGCAGTCGCTTCGCTCCTGCCCGCCTTGGTTGTGAGGGCGGTTTGGCGTTGGAACGGTTCTTTTCTGATATATGCTGGTTGCGGCTCTTCTTTTGGGGGAGTCGCTTTTTTGTTGCTAGGAGGTTGGCCCGTGGTTGATGGGGATACTCGTTCTGAGCTGCTTTCTGCGGATTGGAATGGCGAATGGATGCGTCTGCAGGCCGCTCGGCATCGGGCTGATGATTCTTTTGAATGGGATAAGCGGGCTCGGCATTTTCGGCCGTTGGAGACTGCCCCTTATGCTCGGGATTTTATAAAGCTGTTGGCGCTTGAGCCCGGCGAGTCGGTGCTTGATATGGGGTGTGGGGCTGGGTCGATTGCTATTCCGCTTGCTCAGGCTGGGCATTCCGTGATTGCTGCCGACTTCTCTCCTGCCATGTTGGGCACGCTTGATGCCGGCATTGAGTATCACGGGCTCGAAGATCTTATTACGCCGCTTGAGCTTGCTTGGGATGATGATTGGGATTTGGTTGGACCGGTCGCGAAAGCGGTGGATGTTGCCTTTGCCAGTCGTTCGGTCACCACGACCAACCTCAAAGGTGCGCTTGCCAAGCTTGATCGTACGGCTCGTCGGCGTTGTGCTGTCACGATGGTCGCTAACTCCAGCCCGCGCTATGATCTGCACTTGATGAACGCTATTGGCGCCTCGGTTACCTGCAGCAATGGCTTTGTGTACGCCTTCAACATCCTCATTCAGATGGGTGCCCTGCCGCAGGTCACGTACTTTGAATCGCCGCGTCGCGATACCTTCGACAGCCTTGAAGCGGGCGTGGCGGACTTTTCCCGCATGCTTGAGCATGGCAACGAGGATAAGGTCGACCGTCTGCGCGACTACATCGCCCAGCACATGATCGAGAATCCCCATGCCGGTGAGCCGGGCTCCAAGGGCGTGCCGCAGGGGCGCTATATGCTCGACCATATCCGTAAGGTTCGCTGGGCGTTTATTGCATGGGAGCCGGTCTCTGCGCCCAGCTCATAGCCTGTTCGCAGCCCGCACCGCCCACTCATTCGGCATCCGCATTCTTTTTGAACTGGGCAAACGCGCTCCACACCGCGCCGTTCCTGCGTTATCGTGGGACAGCTCACGTAGATTAAGGCCCCGTCGCGGGGCGCCCCATACATAGAAAGCGAGAACCCATGGCACTGACAGGAGCCCAGGTCAAGCAGCTTCGCAGCATGGCCCATCACCTCAACCCCGCCATCATCATCGGCAAGTCCGATATTAATGAGGGCACCGTCGAGCAGACGGTCGCCTATCTGGAGAAGCACGAGCTCGTTAAGTGCTCCGTGCTCGATGGCTCCAGTCTTTCCGCCCGCGAGGCCGCCGAAGAGCTCGCTGAGCGTTGCCACGCAGAGGTCGTCCAGGTCATCGGCCGCAAGTTCTCGCTGTATCGCGAGTCCTCGCGCAAGGATATCGAGAAGATCAAGCTCGTCTAAGAGCCAATGATCCGGCGAGCCAACACATAGCAAGCTTACGGGTGCCCAAGTACTTCGGGCGCCCGTTTTTTTATCGCTCGACCAACACGCGATTGAGCCGCCCCTCCACCAAGCGCTCGTATAGACGCCGCGTCTCGGGCTCGGGCACGCCATTGACCTGCTCCCTCAGATGGTGCATATGCCCACTGTATAGCTCGACGATATCGCGCCGCCGCCCCGCCGCACTGTAGACACGCATGGCGCAGCGCACCATATCCTCACGCGCCGTTTCCTGTCGAAGCCCCGACTCCGCCAGCCAAATCGCCGACTGCAAATCGTTTTCTTCTAGAGCGGCATTTGCTCCCTTAATCATGCAATCGATGAACTTTGACTGCATAATGCGTCGCATACGCAAAAAGTAGGTGGGATTACAGCCATTGGGAACATACAGCGGTCCGGCATAAAGCTGCTCAATCTTAAGGCACAGCTCAACTAAATGGGGCCCGCGCGCACCCGTGCGATTTCCCAAAACCTCGCGGCTTATCTGGTCAAACAGCCGTACATCGGTCTTGACGTAGTCACTGTTGAGCCCAATGCATTCATTTTGGATGAGCACGCACGATTTGCCGTCCGGCGTCGGCCCCAAGGCCGAGCGCAGGCGTGATATCGTCGAGTACAAGTTGTTGCGGGCGCTATTGAACTCAGCATGGGGCCACAGTTCCATGGCCAGTGTCTCGCGGTCGACCAGCGCATCCATGCCCAGCGCAAGCCGTTCGGCGAGCGTTGCCGCTTTCTTGCGGCGCCACATCTTGTCCGTGATGGGAAACCCGTCGCGCTCGGCGCGAAACGCCCCAAACATGCGAATCTCGATATGTTCGATAGCATCGACGGCTTCAACCTCGCCAGCCTGAAACAGGCGCTCACCCTCCCCTTCCAGATCGTCACGCAGCGAGTACCGCGATAGCTCGCGCACGGGGAGTTTCTTACGAATTCTGGCCGCCGGCTCGCCCAGACAATGCATGGCAAGGCGTGCAAAGAGCCGATACGATGGCTCTAGAATCCCCGCGCGATTCATGGACATCCAGGCCGCAAGATCGCTATCTCGCCCCGCGCAAGCCAAATGCAGCGCCACCATCCATGCTTCTGCACCACCAACCTGCGTCTGGCTTATATCGAGCAGCTCCGCCTCCTCGCGCACCGAAACCATCGAGGTGTTACGCAGATACGCCGCACGCTCCAGCAGCAATGCGTTATCGCGCATGTACGCAATCGACTCCTCGGCAAGTTTGAGCACTTGGACCGCACGGAACTTTGCATTAACCGGCCGTCCCTCTGCCAGCGACTGCCAGCCTTCTAGCAACAGGCCAAACAGCTGAATCTGGTTGTCGCGCATGCGCACGGCAAAACGATCGAGCTCGTTGAATGCCGCGTCGTCGGTTACCGGCAAGCCGGAAAGGAGCCGCCGTGCCGCCAACACCATGCGCACCCAGATAGCCATCGCCTTAAGCCCACGTACGTCGAGCGCCTCCCGCACCACCGTCATCTCGTCGTCGCGCTCGTCGGTTCCCGCAAACGACCCGTCAAAAAGCTCCACCAGCATGCTGTCGGCCCGTATAACAATCCCCGCGATGTCGAGCTCGCAGTCGTAGGCCTTGCTCGTTTTGAGCTGCTGTAGAACGCCGCCGTCATCTCCCCGCTCGGTCAGGCAGCGCTTGACCTCGATATGCGCAGACAACATATCGAGCGCGGTATGGGATGTCTCGATTTCTGGCACGGCCAGGTTCGTAGGAAGCCCAAGCCCGTTGTCCCCATAGCAAACAGCCGTCAGTGTCTGGGCCACCCTCCATGAAACAGGGTCTATTTCGCAGGCCGCCCGTTCGCCCCCGCGCTCGATGACCGATGCCATATAGCGAGCGAGCTTTGTATTGGACACGCTGACCGCTGCCAGATATACGCCAAGCGCCTCGGCAGGCGTTGGCTCTGGAGCCGGATCCTCGGCATCGATCGTGCCCAGCGCTGCTCGGCAGATATCGGCCCCGTGCCCCGTCAGAGCCAGATCGACCCCATACTGCCCAGCAAGTTCAAGGACCGCTTCACGGTTCAAAAAGGCGTCCGCCAGGCCCATCGCCGCATCGCATCTACCCGCCTTAAGCAAAATCCGGGCCGCCCTCGGAACAAGTTCGGGGCGAACCTCGGCCACCAACTTACGCAAACGCAAGCGTCCGTTATCCTCCGTGCCCAGACACGTAAAACTCCGCTCGGCGGGATCCAAGCCAAAGATCGGGTAGTCGCGTACAAAGTAGGACTGGTCGACCATCGACAGCCTCACCCCGCAAGCCTCGAGTTCTGCGATATTGCCCTCGCCCATCAAAATCATGAGACATGCCACGCAAAACAGCGCATTATTGTCGAGCGAAGCCAGATCGACAAGTGCCGCGCCATATACGTTGACAATCTCGTTTTCGAGCAGACCGGCTACGTCGCCTTGGCCATACAGACCCGTCTGCAATGCCGAGACGAGCTCGGGCACACCCTGCGTGAGCTGATAAAAGTCGAGCGATGTGCTGATCGAAAACGCCGATGCCCACGCCGAATACTCATAGGCATGCACCTTGAGCATCTGCGCATTGATCTTAACCGAATCGCCCAGCCCATGAATCAGCTGACGATTTGAAGGACGGCAGGAGATAAAGACCCCTACCCCCATGGCGCGCAGGCCGCGAATCCTGTCGATGAGGTCTTCGGTATCGCGCTGATCGAGGTTTGGCACATTATCAATCGCGATAAGGGAGTGCGGTTTATCTTTGAGTTCTTCGGTAACCACCTCGAGCTGCATAAACACCTCGCGCCCAATGGCGCGATCGGCCTCGATAATCCGCACGGGGCCTCGCGTCGGGTCACTTTTTACCTCTTGGGTGTACTGCAGCAGCACCGAGGTCTTCCCAAACCCGTCGGGCGCATAAAGAACCACGATGCCGGCCTTTCGGCCCTTGGCGATAAGCTCATTCATCAAGCGTTCGCGTCGCACCATATAGCCTCCGCCCAGCGGCATCAGCTCGAGGTCGTCTATACCGCTCAAATCGTTTACCATGCCCGCTCCTCAACTCGACCGTATGGACACTGTAACCGCAAGACCATACAAGCCGCGCTATGAATAGAGCGACCTTGTGTTTTAGGTTGTCTTTTGGTACGCAAGCGGCAAGTTTTTGTACAGCGAGGACCGATTGTTATTAATCCCCCGACTAATCGGTCTTTTAGCAGGTAAATGAGCTTGTCAGCTTGTCCCATCTAAGCGGCAGTGTAACGCAGATGAACAAGGTTCAGCTATGTCATTCAACTCGCCTAGCACCCGCTACCGTCTACGACCTTTTAGTGGCATTTTTGCATAGAATCTGGTATGGAATGAATCAAACTGTTGGGCATCCGGCATTCGTCAAGCTTGCGGCAAGATTTTGGTCAAGTGGGCGGAAAGGGATAGCAAAAAGGCCCCCGCAAAGCGGAGGCCTTAGGCAAGGCTATATCGAGGTGCAGGATTCGCGCTACTCGCAGAGCGAAAGGGCGGCCTCGTCGGCAACGACAACGCAGTTGGTGTGCAGCTGCAGGATCGAAGCCGGGCACGCGGGCGTAACCGGACCGTAGCACATGTCATGCACGGCCTGGGCCTTGGCCTCGCCGTTGGCGACGACCAGGATCATGCGGGCATACATGATGGTCTGGGTACCCATGGTGTAGGCCTGACGGGGAACGTCGTCGATGCTGTCGAACAGGCGGCTGTTGGCCTGAATGGTGCTCTCGGTGAGGTCGACGCAGTGCGTGCCCTTGGAGAAGTGGTCATCGGGCTCGTTGAAGCCGATGTGGCCGTTGTTGCCAATGCCGAGCAGCTGCAGATCCGGGTAACCGGCGGCGGCGACGATCTTGTCGTACTCAGAGCAGGCAGCGGCGGCGTCGGGGTTGGAACCGTCGGGCACATGCGTGTTGTTCAGGTCGATGTTGATGTGATCGAAGAAGTTCTCACGCATAAAGTAGTGATAGCTCTGGGGATCGTCGTGCGAAAGGCCGCGATACTCGTCCAGGTTGTATGTGCTGACCTCGGCAAAGTCGACGTCGCCCTTCTCGTACCAAGCAGCGAGCTGCTTGTAGGCACCGATCGGGGTGGAGCCGGTGGCAAGGCCCAGCACACAGTCGGGCTTGAGGATAACCTGCGCCGAGATGATATTGGCGGCCTTGCGGCTCATATCCTCGTAGTCTTTAGCTTTAATAATCTTCATTACGCGTCCTTTCTCGTACAAGAGAGGCAAGGCTCCCCTTACAAGCACTTGCCCGCGGCCCGCGTCGGCCGCAACCAACGTGTGCGGCCACCAGGGCGAGGTCGCGTAATGTATGTGTCTCGTGTCTAGCCGCGTCGAGGCCCCTGCCCGTCCACGGTGACCCGAAGCCTTTTAGCTTCGGACAAATCCCATCTTGCCACGGAGGGCGTCCTCTTTCAAGGGCGCCCTCCGTAAACGTGTTTGAATTGTAGGCTAATGGCCACGTGCACTTGCTAGCGCTCGCGAGCAACGATGAGCTGGTCCATCTCTTCGACATGCACGCCAACGGAGCCCTTGATGCTCGAGAACTCAACGGAGTTGCACACCAAGATGGGAACCGTCACATCGTAGCCCTCGGCAGCAATTGCCTCGCGATCGAACTCAATGAGCACATCGCCCTTATGGACGATGTCACCCACTTGCGCATGTACGGTAAAGTGCTTGCCCTCAAGCTGAACAGTGTCCAAACCAACGTGGATGAGCACGTCCAAGCCATCGACCGTGTTAAGCGCAACAGCGTGTCCCGTGGGAAAAATGGCCTCGACCTTGGCATCAGCCGGTGCAATCACGCGCGTGCCGGTAGGCTGAATCGCCACGCCCTGGCCCAAAAGGCCGGTGGCAAATGTCTGGTCGTTTACCTCGGAAAGCGGAATGACGTCGCCCGAGATGGGAGCATCCAGCGTAAGGACTCGACCACGCATACCAAAAGACCTTAGGACTTTAGTGAACATGCTCCCCCTCGGACATACCAATCGACCAAAATAGCCTTAACAGTTTACCACTTGGCACTCGTTTTTGACCATTAGGGAAGTTCGCGCTTGACAACCTCGACGATGTCGTCGACAACGCGCTGGGTCAGCTCGTGCGTCTCGGCCTCGGCCATAACGCGGACCAGCGGCTCGGTACCGCTCGGGCGCACCAAGATGCGGCCGCGACCATTGAGCTCCTTCTCGGCGGCAGCGACGGCATCCCAGATGGGCTGGCAATCGTCCAGGCCGGCCTTGTTGTCGGAATGCACGTTGACGAGTACCTGCGGGTACTTCTTCATGATGCCGGCAAGATCGGTGAGGGTACGACCGGTGCGCTTGAGCACGGCCAGCAGCTGCAGAGCCGTCACCAGACCGTCACCGGTGGTGTTGTGCTCCAGGAAGATGATGTGGCCGGACTGCTCGCCGCCGATGACGGCGCCATCCGCGAGCATACGCTCCAGAACGTAGCGATCGCCCACGGCGGCCTGAACCATCTTCGGCGTCGCCGTCGTGGGCCAGGCCGATATCGGCGTGGGTGCGCAGCACGAGCTCGCGCAGGGGCTCAAGGTGAGTGGAGCCGCACTCAACGTTAATGTCAGTGCCACAGTAATCGGTGTTGATGGCATGGACCGTGGCACCCAGGCGCTGCAGCGCGGCGGGCGTGGTCTGGCAAGAAGCACCATGACCGCAGTCGACGGCAACGACCAGGCCATCGAGCCTCAGGCCATCAAGCGTATCGATGGCGTGGTCGACGTATGCCTTGCGGGCGTCTTTCATCTTGATGATGTGGCCCACGCCGGCACCGGTCGGCAGCGTGTCGGCAGCCATGGCCTCCTCGGACATGACCCAGGCGCTGATCTCTTCCTCGACCGCATCGGGAAGCTTCATGCCCTTGCGGCTAAAGAACTTGATGCCGTTGAACTCCGGCGGATTATGCGAAGCAGAGATGACGATGCCGCCGTCGAGCTCGTTCTGGACGGTGAGCAGCGCCACGGCAGGCGTGGGGATGACGCCGCAGCAGTGCGGACGACCGCCCTCGGCCATGATGCCGGCAGTCAGAGCGCTCTCGAGCATGGTACCCGAAAGACGCGTGTCGCGGCCGACGCAGATATCCGGACCAAGGAACTTGGTCGCCGCGCGGCCCAGGCGAAACGCGAGGTCGCACGAGAGGTCGGCGTTGGCGACGCCACGGACGCCGTCGGTACCGAAGATGTTCTGGGGCATAGGATCGCTCCTTCCCTAGCAGGCGATATGCAACCGCCCACCCTAGTCGAAAAAGAAAAGCGGGGCCCGCCGAGGAATCGGCAGGCCCCGCTTGTACATTGTATCTCGAAAGGAGATAAAAACCTTAGCGCTTGGAGAACTGGGGAGCGCGGCGGGCCTTCTTGAGGCCGTACTTCTTGCGCTCGACCACGCGAGCATCGCGCGTAAGGAAACCGGCCTTCTTGAGGTCAGCACGGTAGTCGCCAGCGTTCAGAAGAGCGCGAGCGATGCCCAGGCGCAGAGCGCCGGACTGACCGGAGATGCCGCCGCCATCGCACAGAGCGATAACGTCGAACTGACCGGCGGTGTCGGTCACCTTGAAGGGAGCAAGGGCGTTCTCAACGAGCTGATGACGGCCGAAATACTGCTCGGCGTCACGCTTGTTGATGGTCACCTTGCCGGTGCCGGGGACGAGACGGACGCGGGCGACGGCGTTCTTACGACGGCCGGTACCCTGGTAGACAACGGTGTTCTCAGCCATCTTTAAGCCTCCAGCTCAATCTTCGTGGGGTTCTGGGCAGCATGCGGATGCTCGGCACCAGCGTAGACCTTAAGCTTGGTCATCTGGGCACGGCCGAGGGTGGTCTTGGGCAGCATACCGCGAACGGCGCGCTCGATGACCTTCTCCGGGTGCTTCTCCATAGCCTGGCGGAAGCTCTCAGCCTTGAGGCCGCCGTTGTAGCCGCTGTGGCGATAATAGGTCTTCGTGTCGGCCTTGTTACCGGTAAGCTGGACCTTATCGGCGTTGATGACGACAACGAAGTCGCCGCAGTCGCTGTTGGGCGTGAACTGGGGCTTGTTCTTACCGCGCAGGATCATTGCGATCTGGGTGGCAAGACGGCCCAGGACAGCACCATCGGCGTCGACGAGAACCCAGTTGCGCTGGACCTCGCCCTGCTTGGCGTAGTGAGTCGATTTCGAAATCACTTAGACTCCTCCATGTACAGTACGTGTTGTTACAGAGATTCACGGGGCTCTGCAAGTAACCCGTCCATATTACCCCGCTCGCCGCCCGAGTCAACAGGTATTTTGGCTCCGACCAGAGTTTCTGCACATGTCATCCATGGGTCATGACGTCGCGACACTAGCGCTCGACAAATGCCTCGATATCGCTCAGTAGGCGCTTTGCCTCCTGGCGACCCTGAATATACAGGTCGAGCAGCTTTGCCGGATCGTGTTCGACATGGCCGACCTCGACCGGCTTTTGCGGAGCAACGACCAACGCACGGCCCTCGCGCTCATACTTCCACAGGTGCATGCGCTGGATGTTATAGCGGTAGTGGCGCGTCTCGATAGCCTCGAGCAGGTAGGGGTAGTCGGCATAGCGAGCACGTGCGGCGGGCATAAACTCGTAGGGCTTTTTCTCGTACGAGCGGTCCTGCGTGACAATGACAACCGCGCGATTGAAGCCCGCTTCCTCCAGCACATGCTCGATAGGAACCGAATCGGCTACGCCGCCGTCGACGTATTTGTGCCCGTCTATCTCGACCGGCGGCGTCACCAGCGGCAGTGACGTCGAGGCGCGCACGGCGTCAAGGTCAAGTACGGCGCTTTTGACCGGCAGGTACGTGGCGGTTCCAAAGAGCATGTCCGTCGCGACGGCGTACATCTCGATGGGGCTCGCGTCGAACGTTTCGTTGTCGAAGGGGTCCAGGCGGTCCTGGACATCGTTGAAGATAAAGTCGTAACCCACGATGGAGCCCGTGGACGCAAACGATGCGGCGCCCATGAAGCGGTTGTCGTTGCAGAAAGCCAGGTTGATGCGGTTGGCACGGCCGATCTGGTGCGACTTGTAGTTTACGCCGTTGAGGGCGCCGGCCGATACACCGTAGACAGCCGGAATCTCGACGCCAGCCTCCATGAGAACGTCGAGCACGCCGGCGGTAAACTGCCCGCGGAAGCTGCCGCCCTCCAGGACGAGCGCGACCTTGCCGGCGTTCTTTGCCTTATCTTCTGCAGTCATATCGACCTCCTGCGATTGCGTTTTGGCCTTCTTCTACCCA
>JAIHVJ010000249.1 GCA_022720335.1 Collinsella sp. | reverse complement strand
CTCGAAGGAGGCTCACCATAATCGAGTTTTTGCACGCTTTCAATCGAGACGATACGGCCGAGCTCGCCCGACGCAAGCAAGTCCTTCACGCGAGTGCGCATCGGGCAAAACCGATTTTTCATCGCCTCCATAAACAGCACGCCGCGCTCGCGAGAGGTGGAGGCAATCGAGAGAGCCTCTTCCTCACTCAAAACGGCCGGCTTTTCGCACAGTACGGCCTTTCCCGCGCGCAGTGCCCGACAGACCCAATGCGCATGCATGCCATGCGGAAGAGCCAAGTAGATTGCGTCGACATCGGGGTCGGCAATCAGCGCATCATAAGCCGCATCGCCGCTATCGTCAGCCGTGGCATAACTGCCCTATTCTGCCGCAAACAGGAACTATTCCACCGCAAGTTATAAAAGGGGCATCAGGAGCGCGTTTTGCAAAAGGCTTTAAGCGCAGCCGTTACGGGGCCAGGCTGGAAACGTCGGCGCACATCGTCGAGACGCTCGGGAATATCGATGTGCTGCGGACAGTGCCGCGCGCATTTGCCGCATTTGATGCAATTGCTCACCAACTTGGGCTCGCTTGTACGCACCGCGCTCGCCGTAAAGTATTGAGACAGCCCCGTAAACCAACTATGCGCGTAGCTCGCGTTGTAGGCGCCAAAGCAGCCGGGAATATTGATACCCTTGGGGCACGGCATGCAGTAGCCGCACCCCGTACAGGGCACGCGATTCGATTTCTCAAACTCTCCCAGCACACGTGCGATGGTATCGAGCTGAGTAGCTGTCATCGAATCCGGCAGTGCACGATCAGCCAGCGCCGCGTTCTCATCCACCTGCGCGGTATCGGTCATGCCCGAAAGCAGCATCGTGACTTGAGGATGGTTCCACACCCACGAAAGGCCCCAAGCAGCCGGCGTCTTCAGATACGGATCGCGTACGTCATCGAACACGGCGCGGGCCCGCGGAGGTAGCTTGCCCGCCAGGCGTCCACCCAAAAGCGGCTCCATCACAAACACCGCGAGCCCGCGCTCGGCGGCTGCCATGAGTCCCGCCGTTCCCGCTTGGTATCGCTCTCCAGCGTAGTTGTACTGGATCTGGCAAAAGTCCCAGTCATACGCGTCAAGCATCGTGAGGAAGTCCGCCGCACTGCCGTGGTACGAAAAACCTATCTGGCGAATACGCCCCGCAGCCTTTTGGTGCGCAATCCAGTCCTCGATACCCAACGCTACCACGCGCTCCCACTGCGCGGGCGAGGTGATGTTGTGCATAAGGTAATAGTCGATATGGTCAGTCCGCAAACGGCGCAGCTGCTCGTCGAAGAACCGATCGAAATCCTCTGCGCACTTGCACGAAGCGTGCGGCAACTTAGTCGCCAGCAACACCCGGTCACGCAGCCCCAAGCGCTCAAGTGAGGCGCCCACGCACACCTCGTTACCGGGATAAAGATACGCGGTATCCAGATAATTAATCCCCTGCTCTACCGCACGGGAGATGATGGCATCGGCCGTCTTCGCATCGGGGTGTCCCGGCGCACCGGGAAACCTCATGCAGCCCAGACCCAGAGCGGATATTCGGTTACCACTTTTGGGGTCAACACGGTATTGCACGGCCCCTCCCTTCGCCATCAGCGCCCCGGCAAGGCGAAACACAATGGTCACGCAGCCGAAACATCGTGGAATCGCAATCGAGAATGTATCGTAACGTAGCAGAAATCGAGCCGTCACGACACCGCTTTAACATCAGCAAAAAGCCCGATGAAAGGAGCCGCCCATGCCCGCGCTCGACCTTTGGAACCTCGCCTCCCAGCTCAAAAGCAACGATTATCGCTGGGTCGACCTCACCCACACGCTCTCATGCGACACCCCGCACTGGTTTGGCTTTAAGCCATTTGAGTCCACCAAGCTCTTCGACTACCTGCCCGGCACGCCCGAGGACATGCTCGCGCCCATGCGTTGCTTCCAGTATTCGGTCGCCTCGCAGTACGGCACCCACGTCGACGCGCCGCGCCACTTCCATGTCGAGGGTCGTTCCCTTGGAGAGATTGAACCCATCGAGTTTATGCATCCGCTCTGCGTGATCGACAAGCATGAGGAGTGCGCCGCGAATCCCGACTTTATCCTGACCATCGAGGACCTCAAAGCCTGGGAGGATGAGCACGGTCGCATTCCCGAGGACGCTTTCGTCGCCTTCCGCTCCGACTGGTCCAAGCTCGCCGACCTCGAGAACAAGGACGAGGACGGCCAGCCCCACTACCCCGGCTGGGACCTCGGCGCCATCAAGTGGCTCGTTGAAGAGCGCGACATCGGCGCCATCGGCCACGAGCCGGCTGACACCGACCCGGCGAGCGTGACCACGCGTGAGGACGCCTACCCCTACCCCGGCGAACAGTACATCCTCTCGGTCGACCGCTATCAGATCGAGGTCATGGACCATCTAGACGAGCTTCCCGCCACGGGCGCCGTCATCTTCTGCACCTTCCCCAAGGTGCGTGATGGCGTCGGATATCCCGCACGTGTCTTTATTCACATGCAGATCAACAAGGTCGCCTTCATCGGCAAGGGCGGCGTGGGCCTGCTCTACGGCAGCATGATCGCCCAAGCGCTCGGCAACGACGCCGTCGAATACGTTATGGACGACGCGCGCTTTGAGCGCCACGCGGGTGATGCGCTCACCGTCAACGGCAAGCCCTGCGCGCTCAAGTCCGTCCGCGCGAGCGAGGCGACGCCCGTCGACCTGGTCATCCTCACGGTCAAGACAACCGGGCTCGATGTGGCGCTCAAAACCCTGGAAAGCGTCGTGGGACCCGACACGCTGATCGCGTCGCTGTGCAACGGCATCACGAGCGAGCAGAAGATTGCCGAGCGCTTTGGCTGGGAGCACACCGTCCTTGGTATCTGCCAGGGCATGGACGCCGTATTCCTCAACGGGGAGCTCACCTATACCAATGCCGGCGAGATCCGCTTTGGTGCGGCAGCGGGCACCGACCCCGCAACCGTTATCGCCATCGACGAGCTCTACACGCGTTGCGGCATCGCCCATACCGTCGAGCACGACATCGCACATCGCATGTGGGCCAAACTCATGCTCAACGACGGCATCAACCAGACCTGTATGGCCTACGGC
>JAIHVJ010000042.1 GCA_022720335.1 Collinsella sp. | reverse complement strand
GCGCGCAAGACGGGCGCCATTTTGGACGAAAGTACCTTTCACCCTGCGGTCATCGAGGGCGTGGAGCGCCAGGCGCGTCGTCACGGCATGAGCACGAGCTTTGTCTCGCTCGATTTTAGCGACTTGAACGCCGTGCGCCCGCAGGTCGAGCGCCTTATCGCCGACCCGGCTGCCGCCATCGTGCTGATGGGCACCGAGCTGGGCGAGGAAGACTACGCTTTGTTCGCCAACGCCGCCGCCCACCTGATCGTGCTCGACGGCTGGAGCGACCGCCAGTACTTCGATGCCGTGGTTATCGCCAACACCGATTCGGTGCTGCGTGCCGTGGATTACCTTATCGAGAAGGGTCACAAGCAAATCGGCTATCTTGCCGGCGACCTGCGCATCCGCAATTTTAAGGACCGCGAGCGCGGCTATCGCCAAGCGCTTGAGGACGCGGGCCTTGAGGCCAATCCGGCATGGCGCATCACCCTGGGCACCACGCTCGAGGGCGCCTATCGTGACATGGGTGCTTGGCTCGATACGGTCTCGCACGACGATCTGCCGACAGCTTTCTTTGCCGAGAACGACGTGCTTGCCGTGGGTGCTATGCGTGCGTTGAGTGAGCATGGCATTCGCGTGCCCGAAGATGTCTCGATGATTGGCTTCGACGATCTTTCCGTGGGAGCCTTCTCCAACCCGCCGCTCACCACGGTGCATGTTCCCAAGCACGAGGTGGGCGAGATCGCGGTGCGCCGTCTGGTGGGCAACATCCGCAATCCCAAGAGCTATACCTGCAAAACGGCCGTCTCGACCTATTTTGTCGAGCGCCAGAGCGTGCGCGAGCTCTAGGCAGAACGGCGCTTGATGAGCGATGCCCCCAGCTCGATCTTGAGCGGGTGGTGTTCGGCCTCGTCGATAATCTCGACGAGGCGCCGTGCGGCGATGGCGCCCATATACTCTGAAGGAACATTGAGCGTGGTCAGTTGTGGCTGCACGTAGGTTCCGCCGGCGTTGTTGTCGAAGCCGACGATGCGTACGTCATCGGGCACGCGATAACCACGCTCGATAAAGGCCTTCATGGCCCCAATAGCTATATCGTCAAAGACAGCGACGTAGTTTTGGGCGAGGGGTTCGCCCGAATCAATAATGTCGAGCATGCCGGCGTATGCCTCGTCTGGAGCGACGGCGAGCTCGTGGACGGTGCCGCACTTTTCCGAGCCCGATAGCTGACCGATGGCGTGCTCGTAGGCGAAGCGTCGTTCGGTGAAGTTGCCCACGGTAACGGGCGTCGTTAACAGCCCGGGGACAGATCCATACTTCGAATGCAGGTACTGCACGGCTAGCATCATGCTGGCGGCGTTGTCGATCTTGACCGTATTGACCCCAGCGCTCATGCATGAGTCCAACAGCAGCAGGGGACAGTCCAGCGATGCAAACGGCATAAAATCCGACTCGAACATCTCAGTTGCAAGGATGATGACACCATCGTATTGTGCTTCGGCGATGTCGGCGATCTGTTGCTGAGTGTTTTCGAACGGCGAGTAGTTCACCAGCGAAAACGAGAATCCCGCGTGTCTAAGGGTGCCCTCGACTCCGGCGAGCATATCGGCGAAGAAGGGGGTCGTAAAGATGCGGCGCCGGTTAAAGGCAACTAAGGCAACGGTTCCGCTCTTTTGGCGCTCGAACTTAATCTTGCTAAAGTCGTAACCTAGAGCTTCGGCGGTGCTAAGTACCAGCTGCCGTGTTTTTTCGCTTACGCCGCGTCGATTGTTAAGTGCAAGGGAAACGGCCGCTGCCGAAATTCCCAGCTGGTCAGCGATCTGTTTTGCAGTAACGGCCATGGTGTTTCCTAACGTTTGTGAACTTACCATGAGCTTAACACCAGGCTGTTTATTAAGCTAAATATTTAGTAATTCAACTTAAGAATCAATAGAAGTTAAGTAGCGCCCCCAGTAGAGTTTGTCTCAGCAAACGCAACAACAAGGGGGACGAGATGATCAGCGGTATTTTCGAAATGCCCATTACGGATGAGAGTTATCCGTTTTCGAGCGCCGAGCGCTACTGTCATCTGAGCGCAAAGGATTACGTCGAGCGCGAGTATCGCGTTGACGGTACCGCCAACGTGTATCGCACCGCCGACGAAGACGGCGGCGTGGAGGTCATGACTGCCGACGCCCCTTATTCCAATCGGATCGTTGTTCGTGCTCCGAAAGATCCGGCGCAAGCGAGTGGCAATGTGGTCGTGGAGATCATCAATCCCACATCGTTTATGGAAATCGAGCGCATGTGGATTCTGGGTCACGGCGAGTTTGTGCGCTCTGGGGATATCTATGTGGGCATTACCAGCAAGCCCAACACCATCGCTAAGCTCAAGGAATTCAATCCCGATCGCTATGCCTTCATGAGCTGGGCAAACCCAACTCCCGAGCGGCCCTTTGACTTTGATCCGGAACAGCTCGTACGCGGCGGCGCGCTTTCTGACATGGACATCTCCTACGAGACTGGCCTGTTTTGGGATATGCTGACCGATCTTGCGTGGCTCTTGCGCGGAGACTCCGACCTTAACCCGATCCGCGACTATCCTCGCCAGGCAATTTGCCTTACAGGATGGTCTCAGTCCGGCGCCTATCTGTTCCGCTACCTTAACAGTTTTGCCTATCGCGAGGAGGTGCGCCGTGACGGCCGCGTGTTTGACGGATACCTGTCTGGCGGCGGCATCCATTCGATGTGCATTCCCGTCAACCAGTATGAATGCTGCCGGGAATACGCACACCATCTACTGCGTGTGGAGCACGTCGAGGAGCCGTTTATCGCCCTTCAGACCGAAAGCGAGAACGGTCGCTTTGAGAGTTGGCGCACGCTTATGCCCGATAGCGACGATCCCGATTTTAAGTACCGGCTGTACGAGGTGACGGGTGCTTCCCACGATACGCAGTGGAGCTATGTCGACTATTACCAGGACGACGAGGACCCCAAGCGCATCGATCATTTGCCGGTGTACGTCGGCAAGCACGCCGAGGCAAACGCCTACCCGTCGCAGTACCTCTTCCACGCCGCTTTCCGCAACTTGTTCCGTTGGGTTCGCACGGGTGTCGCTCCGGCAACATGTCCGCGCATTGAGCTGGACGCGAACGGCGAGAACGTAAAGGATGCCTTGGGCAACACCAAGGGCGGCCTTCGCACTTGCCTGCTCGAGCATCCGTTTGCCCGCTATTCCAACACGAGCCTGGTGGAGCCGGGCCAGGGCACGGTCGATAAGACGAGCGACAAGGATGGCCTGTTTGGCCATATGGAGTCGTTTTCGGCATCGATGCTCAAGGAGCTGTACGGATCGCTCGAAAACTATCGCGCTCTGTGTGAGCGCGATACGGCGATCGAGGTGTCACAAGGTTTTATTTGTGCCGAGGATGCCCAAGCGATCGTTGATTTTGCCGTGACGTCCGCCAGCGAGCGAGGACTGAACTAGTAGGCACCAAGACCAGAAAGGGGTCTGCAATGGATATGACGTTGAATCAAAACGCTGCCGCCGAGATGTGGCGTCCGGTTATTCTGACGTTCGAGAGCGCCTGCTCGTTCGACAACCCGTTTTTGGATGTTGAGATTTGGGCGGAGTTCACCGGCCCGAGCGGCAGGGTAATTCGCCGTGAGGCCTACTGGGACGGCGAGCGTATCTATCGCGTGTCGTTTGCTCCGACCGAGCTCGGCGCTTGGAGCTATGTTATCGAGGCTCCCGAGCAGACCGGCCTTAATGGCCGCACGGGCAACGTCGAGGCCGTGCCGTACGAGGGCGAGCTCGATCTGTACCGCCACGGTTTTATCCGCGTTGCAGACGATTCGCGCATGTTTGCCTATTCAGATGGTACGCCGTTCTTTTGGCTGGGCGATACCCATTGGGAGTTTGCCTACCGTGAGAGCTGGGATGCGTCGAACCACCCCGGCATGACGAGCCAATTTCGCGGTATGGTCGACCTACGTGCCGAGCAGGGCTTTACCGTCTATCAGACCAACCTGCGCTCTGACATGGGCGCAGGAGATCGCTATTGGATTGACGGTGGCATGGCCAACGGCGTGGAAGATGTGCCTAATGTGGCCTTCTACCAGCGGGAGCTCGACCGCCGCATGGCCTATATTGCCGATGCGGGCTTAGTGAACGCACTTGGGCAAGCGTGGGCGTTTGCCATTCTCGGCGAGCATGCCGTGGAACATCAAAAGCACCTCGCCCGCTACCTGGTGGCGCGCTACGGTGCATATCCGATGGTGTGGACGCTTGCCGGCGAGGTTGCCGGATACCGCAAAGAAGGTCGAGCCGCCATGCTTGACGGTTGGCGCGAGGTTGCCCTGGAGATCGAGGCTCGCGACGGCTATGGTCATCTGGCGACAGCGCACTATACCAACGAGCGTCCCTTTGCCGATTACTACCAGGATGAGCCCTGGATGGACTTTACGCTCAACCAAGCCGGTCACGGCGATTACATAATCAAGGCAAGCGACTACTTTGACTATCTGTCAGCTCATGACGACAAGCCCTTCGTTGAGGGCGAGGCGCTCTACGAGTTTTGCTCGACGCTCGAGGAGATGGGTACGCGCCTGTGCACCGCAGACATGCTGCGCCGTGTGGCGTATATCTGCATGCAGGCCGGCGGCGCCGGCTATACCTACGGAGCCCAGGGAATCTGGGACAACGTGTGGGAAAGCCCTGAGGAGCTCGACCCCTTTATGGCGATCTTCAACCGCTTTGGCATTACTTGGGCCCAGGCGGTAGACGGAGAAGGTGCGGTCCAGATGGGCTACATGCGCTCCTTCTACGAAGACAATCACTTCTGGGAGCTTGCTCCCTACGAAACGACCGATGCGGGCAACCTGTTTGCCAACAAGGCTCCGCTGGCAACCGCCAGCCAGGACCTTTCGCGCATCGTCGCGTACTTTGGCGATACCGTGCGCCAAAAGCTTGCTATCGAGGGCGTGCCGACGGGCGCTGCCTATGCAAGCCGATGGTTTAACCCTCGCACGGGCGCATACCGTGACGGCGAGGACGCCCTTGCCGTTACGGGCAGCATCATTCTGCCTGACAAACCCGGGGTTGGGGATTGGCTCCTCGTCCTCGAGCTCAAGGCGTAACCATATTTCCATTGGTCATAGGCGGGAAAGAGTCGGCCGCAATTTCTCGTTTGACAGCTAGATGAATCGTTTAGAGAGGATCAGTGAACACAAAAATGAGCGTTCTCGATTCGATGCAGGGCTTCCTCGAGAAGCACGTGGGTCCCATTGCCCACAAAGTGAGTAGCTTTAAGGTCGTAAAGGGCCTTATGTCCGGCATGATGGCGACCATGCCCGTTACGCTGGGCGTGGCGCTGCTCTCCATTATCAACGGGCTGCCGATCCCGCCGTTGCAGGCGTTCCTTACCAGCACCGGCATGTCGGCGACGATTACCGACGTACTGGTCGTTACCATGAACCTCGGCGCCATCTACATGTGCGCCTCGGTCTCGTACTCCTACGGCAAGGTGCTCGGGAACAAAGGCCTTACGTCGACGGTTGCGGCTATTGGCGTTTTGCTCCTGCTGATTCCTCTTGGCCATGCCGAGGACGGCTCGACGTTTATCGTGACCCGTTATCTGGGCAGCTCGGGTCTGTTCGTTGCGCTGCTCGTGGCGTTGATCGTGCCGAAGGCGCTTAACTTCCTTATGAAGCATATGGCTATTCCCATGCCCGATTCCGTCCCGCAGTTTGTTACCGATTCGCTGTCTCCGATGTTCTGCGCCATCATCATCTTCACCACGGCTGCTCTGGTTAAGTGGGGCATGGGCCTGACGAGCTATGGCGATGTCTTCAATCTCATCAACTCCACCGTCGCGGTGCCCGTTATGTTCCTTGGCTCGAGCCCGTGGGCAGTTGTCGCTTACTTTGTGCTGTGCAATCTGCTGTTCTTCTTTGGTATCCACCCCAGCGTCCTGATGGGCGTGTACATGCCGGTTATCCAGGCCTGCGCTCTTGCCAACACCGAGGCATTCGTTGCCGGCCAGCCACTGCCGTACCTGTCGTTCATCATCATGTTCTCTGTCGGTTCTGTTGACGCCCTTGGCATGGAGCTTGCGCTGCTCACGGCCAAGTCCGAGCGCTACAAGGCCCTCTCCAAGATTGCCCTGGTGCCCGCACTCTTCAACATCTCCGAGCCCATCATCTTCGGTACGCCCATTGCCATGAACCCTTATATGTTCATCCCCTACATCCTGCTCAAGCCCGTGGCCTGCATTGCTGCCGCCGTCGGCCTGATGCTCGGTCTGGGCAATGCATTTAACCCGACCATTTCCATGCCGTTTGTCGTGCCGCTGCCCATCAGCAACTTCTTTACGGGCGGCATTGGCCTGGTCGCAATCGTCCTCGCCGCAATCCTGCTGGTCGGACTGCTGTTTATCCCGTTCGTCAAGATGGCCGATAAGGAGGCGCTGGCCGAGGAAGCTGCTGCAAAGGCTTCTGCCGAGTAGGTCATTGTCCACAAGTTCGAAGGTTCGGCCGATCGCGTTGATCGCCGAAACATATAAGTCCCTGTGAGGGGTTACAGGAAAGGAACTGCAATGAAAAACATCGTTCTTATGTGCGCTGGCGGCATGTCCACGAGCATCATCATGAAGAACATCAAGAAGGCCGCCGACGCCGAGGGCCTGGAGTGCGAGGTGTCCGCTCACGCCGTCAACGAGGCTGCCACCATTGGCCGCAATGCCGACTGCATTCTGCTTGGGCCGCAGGTTGGCTATGCCAAGGATGAAGTTTGCGCCGCATGCCCCGGGGTTCCGGTCGGCGTAATTCCCATGACCACCTACGGCATGATGGACGGCGTCAAGGCTCTGGCTCAGGCCAAGGAACTGATGGGGCTGTAAGTATGACGGCAGAAGAGATTCAGCTTCAGAGTTTTCAGATCATTGCAGGCGTCGGTTGCGCGCGCAGCTGCTATATCGATGCGATTCATCTAGCTCGTGACGGCAAGTTCGAAGAGGCCGAGGCAAAGATCGCGGAAGGCCAGCAGCACTATGCCGAGGGCCACGCTGCTCACGGTGGCCTTGTCCAGCAGACTGCCGCCGGCGAGGACCTGAGCATCGATCTTTTGGTCGTCCATGCCGAGGATCAGCTGATGAGCGCCGAGGGCTTTGGCATCCTTGCCAAGGAGTTCGTGGACGTCTATCGCAAGATGGGCGCGTAGCCGCTGGCCCTGTTGCCGGGCTGTCGCCGCGGGCGGTGCTCTCGCGGCGATGGACGGCATTGGTTCCGTTTACATACTTGTGTGGACAGAGAGGGTCCTTTGGGGCCCTCTTTTTTGTTCCCCCTGTATGTTCAGAACGTTTACATACCGTTTAGGCTGATTTCTCTACCGTTTACAGGTATTTCGCGCTAAACTAATAAACAAAAGAGTAAAACATTTAGTAAACAGAACAAAACGAAACATGCGTCTGTTTACTGAACATGTGATTAGGGGAGGACGTACATGGACAAGATCAAGCTCGGCTTTGTGCCCACGCGCCGCAGTATCTTTAGCGCGCCGGACGCGATCAAGTATCGCGGCCTTACGGCTGATCGCCTGCGCGAGATTGGCGTCGACATCGTGGATATCGACGACATCAATGACGAGGGCCTGCTGTTCGACGACAGCCATATCGAACCTATCGTCAAGAAATTCCGCGCCGAGGGCGTCGATGGCATCATGCTGTGCCACGCCAACTTTGGCACCGAGTACGTCTGTGCTCGCCTTGCCCGCGAGCTCGGCCTACCCGTGCTGCTGTGGGGCCCGCGCGACGAACGCCCCGAGCCCGACGGCACCCGCCTGCGCGATAGCCAGTGCGGCCTGTTCGCGACCGGCAAGGTCTTGCGCCGCTTCCAGGTTCCCTTCACCTACATGACCAACTGCCGCCTGACCGATCCCGAGTTCGTGCGCGGCGTCTGGGACTTCTTGGCCGTGTGCAACGTGGTCAAGACCTTCAAGCACACCCGTATTCTGCAGATGGCCACCCGTCCGTTCGACTTCTGGTCGACCATGTGCAACGAGGGCGAGCTGCTCGAGAAGTTCAACATCCAGCTTTCGCCTATCCCCATGACCGAGCTTGTCCAGGCCGTACGCGACGCCCAGGCCGACGAGCAGGCCATGGCCGCCATGCTTGCCCACATCAACGACAGCTTTGAGATCTGCATCCCCGAGGACAAGGTCCCCGCGGTCGCCGGTCTTGCCATCGCCATGAAGCGCCTGGTCGAGAAGTACGGCTGCAACGCCGGCGCCATTCAGTGCTGGAACGCTCTGCAGGACGAGTTGGGCATTATGCCCTGCGCCGCCAATGCCATCCTCAACGAGATGGGTATCCCCATCGTATGCGAGACCGACATCCATGGTGCCATCACCGCGCTGATGGTCGAGGCCGCCGACCTGGGACGTCACCGCGGCATGTTCGCCGACTGGACCGTGCGCCATCCCGATAACGAGAACGGCGAGCTGTTGCAGCACTGCGGCCCCTGGCCCTGCAGCTGCGCGGCCGTCAAGCCCAAGCTCACCTACCCGCTGGCCTTCGATCACCCCGGCGCGCTGACTGCCGAGGCCAAGCACGGCGACCTCACCCTTGCCCGCTTTGACGGCGACAACGGCGAGTACTCACTGCTGCTGGGCAATGCCCGCGGCATCGATGGCCCGGCCGGCATGGGCACCTACCTGTGGGTCGAGGTCGACAACCTCAAGCGCCTCGAGGCCAAGATCGTCGAGGGCCCCTACATCCACCACTGCGTCGCCATTCACGCCAACGTGGTGCCGGTGCTCTACGAGGCGTGCAAGTACATCGGCATCGCCCCCGACCTGTACGACCCCATCGAAGAAGACGTCAAAGCCTACCTGCGAGGAGAGTAGAAATGGCAACTATCGAAGAGCTTGAGTCCCTGCGCTGGGACCTCCGCCGCGATTGCGTCGACATCATCATGGCCGGCGCCGGCGGCCACATCGGCGGCGACATGTCGGTGATCGACGCCCTCATGACCCTCTACGCCAACCATCTGAACATTTCGCCCGAGACCGTCGACGATTCCAACCGCGATCGCTTCGTGCTCTCCAAGGGCCACGCCATGGAGGCCTACTACGCGGTGCTGTGCCACGAGGGATATCTGGACCTCGACGATGTCAAGGCCCGCTTCTCCAAGTTCGGCAGCCCCTATATCGGCCACCCCAACAACAAGCTCAAGGGCATCGAGATGAACTCCGGTTCGCTCGGTCACGGTCTGCCCGTGGCGGTGGGCATGGCGCTCGCCGGCAAGATGGACGGTCGCGACTACCGCGTCTACACCATCATGGGCGACGGCGAGCTTGCCGAGGGCTCGGTCTGGGAGGGCGCCATGAGTGGCGGCAACTACCAGCTCGATAACCTGTGCGCGCTCGTGGACCGCAACCGCCTGCAGATCAGCGGCAGCACCGAGGACGTCATGAAGCAGGACTCGCAGGAGGAGCGCTGGGCCGCCTTCGGCTGGAACGTGCTGTCCATTCCGGGCAACGACGTCCAGGCCATCGACGCCGCGCTGACGCTTGCGGCCGAGACTAAGGGTAAGCCCACGGTCATCATCCTCAACACGGTGAAGGGCTACGGCTCGCCCGTCATGGAGGACAAGGCTGGCTGGCACCACCACCTGCCCAACGACGAGGAATACGCTCAGATCATCGCCGATTTCGCTGCCCATAAGGAGGCCATCAATGGCTAACAAGATCGCCAACCGCAAGGTTATCTGCGACATGCTGCTCGAGGCCGCCGAGACCGATAAAGACATCGTCGTCCTGTGCTCCGACTCCCGTGGCTCCGCGTCGCTCACGCCGTTCTTCGATCAGTATCCCCAGCAGTCCGTTGAGGTCGGCATTGCCGAGCAGGACCTGGTGAGCATCGCCGCCGGCATGGCTTCGTGCGGCAAGAAGGCCTGGGCCGCCTCGCCGGCGTCCTTTGTGACCACGCGTTCGTATGAGCAGTGCAAGGTCGACGTTTCGTACTCCAACACCAACGTCAAGCTCATCGGCATCTCGGGCGGCGTGTCCTACGGCGCCCTGGGTATGAGCCACCACTCCGCGCAGGATATCGCCGCCATGAGCGCGATCC
The DNA here is from genome assembly GCA_022720335.1 of Collinsella sp. Lineage (GTDB taxonomy): Bacteria > Actinomycetota > Coriobacteriia > Coriobacteriales > Coriobacteriaceae > Collinsella. The sequence goes on along the minus strand of JAIHVJ010000042.1, from coordinate 1,687 downwards.
CCAACATGCGCGTGTATCTGCCGAGCGACCGCTTCCAGACCGCCAAGCTCGTGCGCGCCCTGGTCGCCGACAACAAGCCGGCCTACATCCGCGTGGGACGCAACCCGGTCGAGGACGTGTACACCGAGGACGAGTGCCCGTTCCAGATGGATCGCGCCACCTGGGTGCGCCGCGGCACCGATGTGACGATCGTCGCCACCGGCGAGATGGTCCGCCACGCCGTGGACGCCGCCGACTTGCTGGCCGAGCAGGGCATCTCGGCAACGGTGCTCGACATGTACTGTGTGAAGCCGCTCGACGCCGAGGCCGTGATCGAGGCCGCCGGGGCCACGCGTGCCGTCGTGACCGTCGAGGAGCACAGCCCCTTCGGCGGCTTGGGTTCCATGGTCGCGCAGGTCGTGGGCGAGCATTGTCCGCGTCCGGTCAAGTGCCTGAGCCTGCCCGACGCGCCGGTCATCACCGGCACCTCGCCCGAGGTCTTCGCGCACTACGGCCTCACCGGCGAAGGTATTGCCAAGACCGTTGCCGAGTTCCTCGGCAACTAGTAGACACAGACGCTGCGCGGCCGCCAAGCACCGCACCTTGCCGTTCAAACCGTCGCTTGCGTACACAAAGTACGCGGCACTCCTCTTTCACGGCAATCTGCGACACTTGGCGGTCGCTCGCTCCTTGTCCGTCGGGTTTTAGCTGAGCTGGCGGAAGGAATGGGAGAGTACATGAGCAAATACATCATCGGAATCGATCAGTCCACGCAGGGCACTAAGGCGCTGCTGGTGGACGAGGGCGGCCATCTGATTCATCGTGCCGACCGCGCGCATCGCCAGATCGTCAACGAGGCCGGCTGGGTGAGCCATGATCCGGCCGAGATCGCGGCCAACGTGCTGGCCGTGGCGCGCGCCGTGGTGGAGGAGACCGGGGTCGACCCGGCCGACGTCGCCGGCATCGGCATCTCCAACCAGCGCGAGACCACCGTTGCCTGGAACCGCACGACGGGCGAGCCGCTGTGCGACGCCGTGGTGTGGCAGTGCGCCCGTGCCAGCGAGCTGTGCGATGAGCTGGCCGCGCGCGAAAGTGTGACCGAGCTGGTGCGCGACACGACGGGCCTGGTGCTCTCGCCCTACTACCCGGCGGGCAAGATGGCCTGGATCATCGCGAACGTGCCGGCGGCTGCCGAGGCCGCGGCGGCCGGCGAGCTGTGCCTGGGCACGATTGACGCCTGGGTGGTCTGGACGCTCACGGGTGGCGCCGAGTTCCGCTGCGACTGGTCCAACGCCAGCCGTACGCAGCTGTTCGACCTGTGCCGCGGCTGCTGGAGCGAGCCGGTGTGCCAGGCCTTTGGCATCGATGCTGCCTGCCTGCCGCAGGTGACCGATTCCGACGGCCTGTTCGGCACGACGGACCTGGGCGGTTTTTTGCCGGCGCCCGTGCCCATTCACGGCGTGCTCGGCGACAGCCATGCCGCCCTGTTTGCACAGGGCTGCCACAGCCGTGGCATGGCCAAGGCCACGTATGGCACCGGCAGCTCGGTCATGATGAACGTCGGTGACGCGTTTGTCGCCAGCTCGCACGGGCTTTCGAGCTCGCTTGCGTGGCGCATGGACGGCGTGACCGAGTACGTGCTCGAGGGCAACGTGAGCTACGCCGGCGCCGTCAAGACGTGGCTGCGCGACGACCTGGAGCTCATCAA